>JABUTE010000089.1 GCA_021443825.1 Bacillota bacterium | reverse complement strand
AGACACTATGCACACGTTGACTGCCCGGGCCACGCTGACTATGTAAAGAACATGATCACCGGTGCTGCTCAGATGGACGGCGCTATCCTGGTAGTTGCTGCTACCGACGGACCCATGCCCCAGACCAGAGAACACATCCTGCTCTCCCGTCAGGTAGGCGTACCCTACATCATCGTATTCCTGAACAAGTGCGATATGGTAGATGACGAAGAACTCCTCGACCTGGTCGACATGGAAGTAAGAGACCTGCTCAACTCCTATGATTTCCCCGGCGATGACACTCCCATCATCAGAGGTTCCGCTCTCATGGCACTGGAAGATCCCAACTGCGAATGGGCTGACAAGGTTATGGAACTGATGGAAGCTGTAGACACCTACATTCCCGATCCCGAAAGACCCATCGATATGCCCTTCCTGATGCCCGTAGAAGACGTATTCTCCATCACCGGCCGCGGTACTGTTGCTACCGGTCGTGTAGAGAGAGGCGTTGTTAAGGTTGGCGATACCGTTGAGCTGGTAGGTCTGACTGAAGAAAAGAGAAACATCGTAGTTACCGGTGTTGAAATGTTCCGTAAGCTGCTCGATCAGGGCGAAGCCGGCGATAACATCGGCGTACTGCTCCGTGGTATCCAGAGAAACGAAATCGAAAGAGGACAGGTTCTGGCTAAGGTTGGTTCCATCCATCCCCACACCAAGTTCAAGTCTGAGGTTTACGTTCTGAAGCAGTCCGAAGGCGGCCGTCATACCCCGTTCTTCAACGGCTACAGACCCCAGTTCTATTTCAGAACTACCGACGTAACCGGCAGCATCACTCTGCCCGAAGGCACTGAGATGTGCATGCCCGGAGACAACACCAGAATGGAAATCGAACTGATCACTCCGATCGCTATGGACGAAGGTCTCCGCTTCGCTATTCGTGAAGGCGGCAGAACCGTAGCTTCCGGCGTTGTTGCTGAGATCGTTGAATAATCTCAAATAGGCATCCGCCAAATAATCCGTCATATAAGACGAACCCTCTGCCTTTGGGCAGAGGGTTTTTTTATGGCAGCCGATCAACACGAAGAGGGCATCTTCTGACAGTAATAAATCGGCGTTGATAATGGAAATCCGCTTTAATTTAAAAAGCAAATTAATATCGTTTCCGAATATCTTTCGGAATTGGATATTAAATATAAATAATGCTTTACTTATGATAATAATTTAACTATTATTTCTATAACTGATTATTTGTTATAGTTTTCACAAAATGCACGTTGTACTAATTCGTTCATACAGAAAGGAACTGCTCCTATGAACAGACTTGAATTGAGCACATTAGCTGAAAAGCAGGCTTCTGCAGATGCTCTTTACAAAGAGTTTGAAAGACGCATTGCAGCAAGCCCTGTCGGAACATGTCCTGTAGATCTGATGCTCGGTTATGTGACCATGAGCAGCGCACAGACCTGCGGTAAGTGTGTTCCCTGCAGAGTCGGTCTTCCCCAGCTGAAGAAGATGCTGGAAGAAGTTCTCGACGGTCACGGCACCATGCAGACTCTGTCTGCCATGGAAAAGCTGGCTGCAGACATCGAAAATACAGCTGACTGCGCTCTCGGCTTTTCTGCCGCCAGTGTCGTAAAAAGAGGTCTCAAGAACTACAGAGACGATTTCGAAGCCCATGTAAAGGATCACGAATGCCTGGGTCGCACCGAGGGAGCTATTCCCTGCGTCGCGCTCTGCCCCGCACGGGTCGATATTCCCGGCTATCTGGCGCTGGTCAACGCTCACCGCTACGAAGATGCGGTTAAGCTGATCCGCAAGGATAATCCCATGCCGACCACCTGCGCCTACATCTGTGAGCATCCCTGCGAAGCTCACTGCAGAAGAAACCTGCTGGACGACTCCGTCAATATCCGCGGAATCAAGAAGGTTGCTGTCGACAACGCCGGCCCCATCCAGCCTCCCATGAATGCAGAAAGCACCGGAAAGACTGTCGCTGTGATCGGCGGCGGCCCCGCAGGTCTTACTGCTGCATATTATCTGACTCTCATGGGCCACAAGGTCACTGTTTACGAGCAGAGAAACAAGCTGGGCGGCATGCTCCGCTACGGCATTCCCGAATACCGCTATCCCAAGGCTCTGCTGGATAAAGAGATCGAATACATGCTCTCTACCGGCATCGAAGTAAAGATGAACGTTTCCATCGGAACCGACATCACTTACGAAGAGCTGCAGAAGCAGTACGACGCTGTATACATCACCATCGGTGCTCATACCGACCGCAAGCTGGGCATTCCCGGCGAAGAGGGTGAAGGTGTCATCTCCGCAGTCGAAATGCTCCGCAAGATCGGCGACAACGACATGCCCGATTTCACCGGTAAGAAGATCGTCGTCGTCGGCGGCGGCAACGTAGCAATGGACGTTACCAGAACCTCCCTGCGTCTGGGCGCCAGCTCCGTCACCTGCGTATATAGAAGAAGACAGATCGATATGACCGCTCAGGAAGAAGAAGTCGCAGGCGCTCTCGACGAAGGCGCTGTCGTTCTTCCCCTCCATGCACCTGCTTCCATCGCCCGCGATGAAAACGGCAAGGTCACCGGTCTCGTATGCAAGCCCCAGATCATCGGCGGCTACGACAGAGGCGGAAGACCTGCTCCCCGCGATGCACAGCAGCCCGAAAAGCTCGTTCCCGCAGATATCATCATCGTTGCCATCGGTCAGGCCATCGACAGCAAGCCCTTCGAAGCGCACATTCCCTTCCACAGAGGCAATGTGGTCGCAGGCCGTGACTGCACCATCGCAGATCATCCCGGCGTATTTGCCGGCGGCGACTGTGTCACCGGTCCTGCCACCGTTATCCGCGCCATCGCAGCCGGTAAGGTCGCTGCAGCAAACATCGATCAGTACCTGGGCTTCAACCATGAGATCAGCTGCGATGTCGAGATCCCCGCTCCTGCAGCATGCGACAGACCTGCCTGCGGCCGCGTCGAGATCCCCCTCATCGAAGCATGGGAGAGAAAGGGCAACTTCAAGTGCCTTGAGACCTGCATGACAGAAGAGGAAGCCGATCAGGAATCCGGTCGCTGCCTGCGCTGCGACTACTATGGCTACGGTAATTTCAGGAGAGGAAGACAGGAAAAATGGTAAAACTGACAATTGACGGAAAACAGATCACTGCAGCCGAAAATACCACCATCCTGCAGGCTGCGGCAGACAACGGAATCAATATCCCTTCCCTTTGCTATTTTAAAGGTCTGAACGACATCGGCGCCTGCCGCGTCTGCGTCGTAGAGATCGAGGGCATGGAAAAGCTGGCTTCTTCCTGCAACACAAAGGTAGAAGAAGGCATGGTCATCCATACCAACAGCGCCAAGGCTCGTGAAGCACGCCGCACCAACGTTCAGCTGATCCTGGCTGAGCATGACTGCAACTGCCTCACCTGCCCCAGAAGCGGCAACTGCGCACTGCAGACTCTGGCAAGAGATCTGAACATCAGCAGCACCCCCTTTAAGGCTGCGGTTCCCGAAAACGACTGGAACTGGGAAGCTCCCATCATCAAGTACCAGAGCAAGTGCATCAAGTGCATGCGCTGCGTTCAGGTCTGCGATAATATCCAGTCTCTGGGCATCTGGAATGTAAAGGGCTCCGGCGGAAGAACGCTGGTCGGCCTGGAGCACGGAACCGATATCATGAACACGGCCTGCGCATTATGCGGTCAGTGCGTAACCCACTGCCCCACCGGCGCACTTTCCTTCCGTGACGACACCCAGAAGGCTCTGGAGCTGATCGACGATCCTGAGACCATCACCGTCGTACAGGTCGCTCCTTCCGTAAGAACCGCCTGGATGGAATACTACGGCATCGACAGAGAGTTCGCTACCATCAAGAGAATGGCGACCGCTCTTCGCAAGATCGGCTTCGACTACGTATTCGATACCAACTTCTCTGCGGACCTGACCATTATGGAAGAAGCAAGCGAATTCGTAGAACGCTTTACCCATAAGGACGAATACAGCTGGCCTATGTTCACCTCCTGCTGCCCCGGATGGGTCCGTTTCCTCAAGGGTCAGTATCCCGAGCTGACGGCAAATCTTTCCACCGCCAAGTCTCCCCAGGGAATGTTCGGTGCGATCGCAAAGACCTACTTTGCCGAAAGGATCGGCGTAGATCCCCATAAGATCAAGGTCGTATCCATCATGCCCTGCACCGCAAAGAAGAAGGAGGCAGCTCTGCCCACCTTAAACGATGCCTGCGGCGATCCGGATGTAGATCTCGTTCTCACCACCAGAGAGCTGGTCCACATGATGCGCATCCACAACATCGATGCCCACCAGCTGGAAGAATCCGAACTGGATTCGCCTCTTGGTGAATACACCGGTGCAGGCGTTATCTTCGGCGCTACCGGCGGCGTTATGGACGCAGCTTTGAGAACCGCTTACGCTCTGGTTACCGGTGAGAATCCCGATCCGGATGCCTTCGTCAACGTTCGCGGCATGAAGGGCTGGAAGGAAAGCACCTTTAATGTTCCCGGTGCCGGCGAGGTACACATCGCGGTAGCATCCGGTCTTGGCAATGCAAGAAAGCTGATCGAGGCCATCAAGGCCGGCAAGGTCAACTACGACTTCGTCGAGATCATGGCATGCCCCGGCGGCTGCGCAGGCGGCGGCGGTCAGCCCATCAAGGAAGGCTGCGAGCTGGCAGAGGAACGCGGAAACGAAATGTGGAGACTGGATAAGAACATGGTTCTGCGCCACTCCCACGAGAATCCCGAGATCAAGACTCTCTACAACACCTACCTTGGTGCTCCTCTCAGCGAAAAGGCACATCACCTGCTGCACACCGACCAGTTCGGCTGGACGATGCCCAGAGGCGAATAATAAATCACAATACAAAAAATGCCCGGAAGCAGAAATGCTTCCGGTTTTTTTCGTGAGAGGGCTGTAAATCGTTGCAATTACAGGGCCGCGCGACCGTGCGGGGAATTTTCCGTTCGGTGCGGAAAGATCTGTTAAAACAGGGGTTTGAGGCTTCGCACGTGGGCGTACTTGCGTTACGATAAAGGTTCTCTTGCCGGTGAAGCAGGGCGTGGTACCCCGGCAGGTGTGCCTGCGAAAAGCCAAGAAGAGCCCTTTCTTCGGCATCACCTGCCGATCCACGCCCTTTGAAGAAATCTGCCGATCAAAGGCTTTGCATAGACGCCCGAAGCACTGCCCCTTCACACACAAAAAACCATCCTTACACAGCCCCGAAGGAAAGTCTTCCTTCGGGGCTTTTGCTGTCAAAAGTATTTACTAAAAAAACAATTCGATCTATAATGAGTGCGGACCTGAAACGGGTCTTTATTTTTGGGTACCAAGAAGTTAGATAGATCTAACTTGGCGTCGAAGCCTCCGGAATTTCCATTTACCTACCGGCTGAAAAGCAGCCACTGCAGCCGTATTTTATCAGAATCAGATCCCTTGGGAGATGCAAGATGGAAGATAAAACAATGAAAAAACTGTGCCTTCGCATTGAGACTACCTATGCGCTGGCAACCACCATGTATTGGGCCATGGCCTGCACCATTCAGGGCTTTACCTCGGTTTTTTTGGCCTACCGAGGCCTGACCGACGGGCAGATCGGCGTTACCGTATCGTGCATCTCGGTGCTGGGCATTCTGCTGCAGCTGGTGATCTCCAACTTCTGCGATCATCATCCCAAGCTGGCACTGAAGCGCATCATCGCCATGATCAACATCTGGACCTCTTTTTTTGTGGGCATCATGCGCTTTTCGGTGCTTCCTCCTCTGGCGGTGGCGGTGCTCTTCATTCTGGCGGAAGCCCCGCAGCGGGTCAATACCGGCTTGCTCAACGCCCTGTTTATGCAATATAACAACGCAGGCATTCCGGCCCGTTTCGGCTGGCCGAGGGGCGTCGGGTCGCTTGGCTGGGCTCTCGGAGCCTTCTTTTTCGGCAGGATCATCGCAGATCGCACCCCCGACACCCTGCTTACCATGTTTCTCTTTTTCGCTGTCTTTTCCATCGGCTCTGTGCTGATGATGCCTGGCAGCGGCAATTCGGAGCAAAAGCTGAAAACGAAAGAGATCCCTACCAGCTATAAAGACATGCTGCTGGGCAACCGCACCCTGCGCCTGTTTCTCATCGCCCTCATGTTTCTTGGCATCGGGCAGGTCTCCATCTCTACCTTTTTAAACCGCATCGTCGAATCGCTGGGGGGAGGCACCGCAGAGCAGGGCATTGCCATTCTGATCCAGAGCGGCATGGAGCTTCCCATGATGGTCTTTTCGCCGGTGCTGCTGCGCCGCTTTAAGGCCGGAACGCTGGTTGCCTTTTGCATGTTCAGCTATACGGTGCGCACGGTGCTTTTGATGCTTTGCGGCAGTCTTACAGCTCTTTACGGCATCATGGCCTTCGGCCTGATCTGCTACGGCATCTACGGCTTTGCGGCGATCCTTTTCGTCAACGACATCGTGGATGTGGACCAGAAGGTGCGGGCCCAGTCGCTGATCTCTTTGTGCTTTACCGGCGGCATCGGCGGCGTGGTAGGCAATATTGCCGGCGGCGCCATCATCGAGGCCTTCGGCATTACCTGGGTCTACGTGTTCAGCGCCGCCTTTTCGCTCATCGGCCTGGGCTTCATGCTGCTGAGCCTTCGCAGCTGGAAAAAGCAGCTGCGCAGCAAGACCTATTGACCATTGTAAAGATTTTCCACAAAATGTGGAAAACTTGCTCGAAACCTGTGGAAATCAATGGAAAAGTGAGGAAATTTCATGCATTTTAACGGAGCGATCTACCGTCCTCCTTATGAAGCGGAGTCGCAGCTGCTGCAGGTGACTGCCGGCTACCGGTGCGGCCGGCTGCAGCTTCTCGCAGAAAGGGCCGGTTTGTGGTATAATGAATTGTTAAGCCTTTATCGCAGATAGGCGATAAAGCCCTAAAATACAAAGCAGGAAAGATCTATGGACCGCACCATCGTACTTAAAAACATCGGCGATACCGACCGTCTGGGCAAAGAGCTGGCCGATGGCCTTGCCCCCAATACGGTCATCGCCCTCATCGGCGATCTGGGCACCGGCAAAACAGCTCTCACCAAGGCCATCGCAAGGGGCCTGGGCATCACCGGCGCCATCACCAGCCCCACCTTCACCATCGTGCAGGAATACGATGAAGGCAGGCTTCCCCTCTATCATTTCGATGTTTACCGGGTCAGCGACGAAGAGGAGCTGTTTGAGATCGGTTTTGAAGAATATTTCACCAAAGGAGGCGTCTGCCTCATCGAATGGGCCGACCTGGTCGAAGACCTGCTTCCCGACGGTACGGTGACCATCCGCCTTGCCTACGGGCAAACTGAAGAAGAAAGGATCTGTACCGTAACATGCTGATTCTTGCCATCGAGACCACCGGCAAGCTGGCCTCTGCCGCCCTTCTTAAGGGCAGCCAGGTCTGCGAAGCCGTCAATCATACCGATTATTCCCATCTGCAGGAGATCGTTCCCATGATCGACCGTTTGCTGAAGGAAAACAGCATCGTGCCGGCGCAGCTGGATGCCATTGCCGTCAGCCGCGGCCCCGGCTCCTTTACCGGCGTTCGCATCGGCATGGCCACTGCCAAAGGCCTTGCCCAGGTGTGGAACAAGCCGGTCATCGAGGTTCCCACCCTGGCCTCCTTTGCCTTCGGGGTTTATGACTGGCTGCCGCAGGGCGAAAGGCTGCTTTTCTGCCCCCTGTTCGATGCCCGCAGAAACCAGGTCTATTCCGGCGTTTATGAGCCTTTGAATGGCTCTGCCGTGATCGAAGACCGTGCCGTTGATGCCGATGAGCAGATGGCCGATCTAAAGACCTTCTTTACTACCTGCCATTACGACAGGGTCGTCTTTTTCGGAGACGGCATCAAGCCCTGCCTGGAAAAGCTCGAGGCCCTGGGCATTCCTTATCTGCTGGCCCTCGAAGAGGACCGCTACCAGAAGGCCTCCTCTGCCGCCCGGCTCGCGGCAAGGCTTTATGAAGCAGGGGACGTAAAGGACTGCTACACCTGCGCACCCGAATACCTGCGCCAGGCCGAGGCCGAACGGAAGTTAAAAGAAAAATGTTAGACGACCTTACCATACGCATTTCAGACGGCAGCAAAGAAGATATCGACCGGATCGCCCTTCTGGAGCAGGAATGCTTTCCCGTGCCCTGGAGCTGGGATTCCATCGCCCGCGAGATCACGAATAACGAAGCCTCTCGCTTTTTCATCGCCGAATACGGCGGACAGTTTGCCGGCTGTGTCAGTTGCTGGCTGCTGCCTCCCTACGAATGCCAGCTGGGCAACGTTGCCGTCAGCCCTGCCTTTCGCAGAAGGGGCATTGCCACCGCGCTTTTGCAGCGGCTAATCAGCGATGCCGAAGCCATGGGCATTCTGGACATCACCCTGGAGGTGCGCGCCTCCAACACTGCTGCCATTGCCCTGTATCAGGGCCTCGGCTTTGAGCAGGAGGGCCTTCGCAAGGGCTATTATCAGGGAAAAGAAGATGCCATTATCATGTGGCGAAGAGAAAAGCTGACGGTAAAGCCGGAGCATATGTAACGAGCAGGTACCAACATGAAAAACGGAATGCATTTAACTATGGGGATCGAATCCAGCTGCGATGAGACTGCCATCGCCGTTCTTGCAGACGGCAGGCAGCTGCTCTCCAACGTGATCTCGTCGCAGATCGAGATCCATACCGCTTACGGCGGCGTCGTTCCCGAGATCGCATCAAGACATCATCTGAATAATATTCCCTTCGTGTTTCAGCAGGCGCTGGACGAAGCCGGCGTCACCTTAGAGGAGATCGATGAGATCGGCGTTACCGCAGGCCCCGGGCTTGCCGGTGCGCTGCTGATGGGCACTGCCTTTGCCAAGGCTGTGGCCATGGCAGCCCAAAAGCCTCTCATCGGTGTGCACCATATTCAGGGTCACATCATGGCCAATCTGCTGGAGCACCCCGACCTGAAGCCTCCCTTTCTTGCCTTTGTGCTTTCGGGAGGCCACACCCATCTGGTGGAGGTAAAGGGCTACAACGAATTCAAGATCCTGGGCTGCACCAGAGACGATGCCATCGGCGAGGCCTACGATAAGGTGGCACGCGTCATCGGTCTGGGCTACCCGGGCGGCCCCAAGGTAGACCGGTTGGCAAAGGAGGGCGACCCCCATGCCATCGAATTCAAGCGGGTCTATCTGGAAAAAGACAGCCTGGATTTTTCCTTCAGCGGGACGAAGACCGGCGTCATCAATTACATCCACAACGAAGAACAGAAGGGCCATACGGTCAGCAGAGCCGATGTGGCGGCCTCCTTTCAGCAGGCGGTAGTCGACGTGGTGGTCGACAAGGCCATGATGGCGCTGGACCGCACCGGCTATGGCGGCCTTGCCATCGCCGGCGGCGTCGCCTGCAATTCGTCCATCCGAAGCCGTCTGCAGCAGGCCTGCGACAGGAGGGGCGTTACCCTTTGGATCCCTTCTCCCATCTTCTGCACCGATAACGGTGCCATGATCGCCATGGCGGCCTATCACAAGGCAAGAGAAGGCCATTTTGCAGGTCTTGATCTGGATGTCTATCCGGGGCTCAACATGGAGACCGGTCTTGCCGGGCTGGACAGGGCTGAGTAAGAGCGGCAGAGATCAGGGTTTTGATAATATTCACAAATATACATATTTATGCGTAATTATCGCATAAATATTCATTTTTATTCCATATAACCCCTTGTAATATGCATCCGGTTGTAATATACCTATAATGAACTTACATCTACTAACAGAAAGGCGCAGAATATGAAGACTACATTTGCTTACGACCACTATTACCTGCAGGAAGAAATCGAAGAGCATGTTGCATACTTTGCAGAAAAGTATCCCGATCTGTTCAGCTTCGAATATCTTTGCGAAACTCCCGACAAGCACCATATCATCGCGGCGACCATCACTAACACCAAGACCGGCCCGGCCGACAAGAAGCCTGCCTTCCACGTCGACGGCAACACCCACGCCGGCGAAGTCACCGGTATGATGAACGCCATGCACATCATGGATGTTCTGGTCACCTGCTACGGCGAAGATGAAAAGGTCACCTTCCTGCTGGATAACTATACCGTATACGTAATTCCCAGCGTATCTCCCGACGGCTCCCAGCATTATCTCACCACCTCCGATACCCTCCGTTCGGTCAACCGTTCCTACTATCAGGATCGGGGCACCGGTCTGGAGCAGAAGGATATGGACGGAGATGATGTGGTCCGCATGATGCGTGTCAAGTCTCCCTACGGCATCTGGAAGAAGGATCCCAGCGACCCCGATCTGATGATCCAGCGTCAGGCCGGCGACTATGCAGGGGAATTCTACAACATCTACATGGAAGGCGAGATCGACGACTTCGACGGCATCACCGTCGAAAACAAGAAGATGAAATTCGGCCGCGACTTTAACAGAAACTATCCCTACGGCTGGTTCCCCGAATCCCGTCAGCCCGGTGCCGGTGAATATCCTCTCTGCGCACCCGAGACCAAGGCTCTGGCCGAATGGATCATCAACCATCCCAACATCGGCAGCGTTGCCACCAACCATACCTCCGGCGGTATGATCATCTACGTTCCCGGCACCCATCCCGAAGCCGAGGCTCCCAAAGAAGATATGAAGCTGATGAGCACCATCGCCCACATCGGCAACGAGATGACCGGTTACATCGACTGCAACATCTTCGATACCTTCATCACCGATAAGGCAAACTTCTCCTCCGGCGCCTTCGACGATTATTGCTATGAGACTCAGGGCATCTATGCCGTTACCACCGAATTCTGGGATCTGGACCATCGCTGCGGAATCCCCTATCGCTGGGATTATCCCAAGAAGCCGGGCCTCAACCAGACCTTTGACTTCCTGGCCAAGCGCATCGCATGGGTAAAAGAAAACGCACCCCAGGATTGGAAATCCTGGACCGAATTCGAGCATCCCCAGCTGGGCAAGGTGGAGATCGGCGGCTTTAACTATAAGTTCACCATCCAGAATCCTCCCTGCCATATGCTCCATGACGAGATCGCCAAGGTGACCGATTTCTATATCGTATGGGCGCTCTCCATGCCCAGACTGGTCATCGACAGCGTATCCTGCACAGACCTGGGCGGCGATTTCTATCAGATCGATGCCGTCGTATCCAACGCAGGCTATCTGCCCACCTACCTGTCGCAGAAGGCCAAGAAGCTGGGCACCGACAAGCCTGTTCTGGTAAGCCTCAATGTAGAAGCAGAAAGCCTGATCAACTGCAAGGCCGAGCAGGATATCGGCGATCTGTCCTCTTACGGACTGGTTCCCGCATCCGGCCACTTCTACGGCAATATCGCCAACGGCCCCTCCAAGCCCATTTCCAAGAAGGTCTCCTGGGTGGTCAAGGGCAAGCACGAGGGTCTGGTGGTAACCGCCTCCAACCCCAAGGCAGGAACCGTTTCCAAGGCTCTGTAACAGCGAAGCACAGACAATATAAAAGCAATACAAAACCGGCGAGTGCAATGCACCCGCCGGTTTTCTGTTTTCTGCAAGTATTACAGAGCGTTTTCGACGTAAGCGACGATGTCGCCGATGGACTTGAATGCGCTGGCAGCGTCATCTTCGATTTCGATGCCGAACTCTTCTTCGATGCTCATGATGATCTCAACAGCATCCAGAGAGTCTGCTTCCAGATCTTTGGTGAGATTGGTGTCCATGGTAATGATAGTTTCGTCGATGCCAAGCTGTTCTGCGATGATCGAACAGATCTTATTGAATACCATATTAGCCTCCAAATTGAAAAATAACGGATAACGAATAATGATCGATAATTGCAACAGACGCGAGCCCAAACGAGCTCGCGTCTGTGAATTCATGTTAGCTTGCAGCCGCGCCGTTTGCAAGTGAAATTTTCGTGTAACGGATTACAGTCCCATTTCCTTCTTGACTTCGGCGAAGCACTTTACTGCGAAGTCCAGATCTTCCTTGGTGTGGCCTGCGGAGATCTGTGTTCTGATTCTGTCCTTGCCCTTGGGTACGACGGGATAGCAGAAGGCGACGACGTAAACGCCCTTCTGGAGCATTCTGTCGGCGAATTCGTGAGCGACCTTGGGATCGTACAGCATAACGGGAACGATGGGGTGCTCACCGGGCAGCAGATCGAAGCCCAGCTTTTCCATTTCCTGACGGAAGTATCTGCCGTTTTCGTGGACCTTGTCGCGCATAGCGGTGGATTCCTCCAGCAGGTCGATGGTCTTGATGGTTGCAGCGCAGATAGCGGGAGCAACGGTGTTGGAGAAGAGATAGGGTCTGCTCTTCTGTCTGAGCATATCGACGATCTCCTGTCTTGCTGCGGTGTAGCCGCCGGAAGCGCCGCCCAGAGCCTTACCGAAGGTGCCGGTGATGATGTCGACTCTGCCCATAACGCCGCAATATTCTGCGGTGCCCTTGCCGTGCTCGCCCATGAAGCCTACGGCGTGGGAATCGTCTACCATGACCAGAGCATCGTACTGCTCAGCCAGATCGCATACAGCCTGCAGGTTGGCGATGTAACCGTCCATAGAGAAGACGCCGTCGGTGGCGATCATGATCTTCTTGCAGCCGGATTCGCGGGCATCCTTGAGGCAGTTCTCAAGATCTTCCATGTTGTTGTTCTTATATCTGTATCTCTTTGCCTTGCAGAGTCTTACGCCGTCGATGATGGAGGCGTGGTTCAGCTCGTCGGAGATGATGGCATCCTCTGCGCCGAGAATGGTCTCGAACAGACCGCCGTTGGCATCAAAGCAGGAGCTGTAGAGAATTGCGTCGTCGGTGCCGACGAAGTTGGCGATCCTCTTTTCCAGTTCCTTGTGGATCTCCTGGGTTCCGCAGATGAATCTTACGGAAGACAAACCGAAGCCCCACTTGTCGTAGGAAGCCTTGGCGGCATCGATCAGATCCTGGTTAGCGGACAGACCCAGATAGTTGTTGGCGCACATGTTGAGCACGCCGGGCTTGGCGGTGGTGTCGATCCTTGCTCTCTGGGGGGTGGTGATGATTCTTTCTTCTCTCCAGGTACCGGCTTCCTTGATGGCTGCCAGCTCTTCCTGAAGTGCCTTGATTGCAGATTTCATTGGTATGATATCCTCCAAAATTATATCGCTTGAATTCAATTACTTTTTGGTGGTCCAGTCGAGAACGACCTTGCCTGCCATGCCGCTGTGCATTGCCTCGAAGCCCTTTTCGAACTCGGTGTAGTGGAAGCGGTGGGTGATGACGGGGCTGAGATCGAAGCCGCCTTCGACCATGCCGATCATCTTGAACCAGTTGTCAGGCTTTCTGCCGTAGATGCCCTTGATGGTGAGACCCTTGTTGATGATCTCGTTGAAGTCGAAGTTGGTCTCGCCGTTGCCCAGACCCAGCAGGGATACCTGGCCGCCGATCTTCATGGCGCCGAACAGCTGCTTTACGGCAGGAGCTGCACCGGACATTTCAAAGCCCAGATCGAAGCCATCGACGATACCCTCCTGCAGCATGATCTCGCGCAGGTTCTGGGTCTTGGTGTTGACGGTAACGATGTTCTTGCCCATCTTCTTGGCCAGATCGAGACGGAAGTCTACCAGGTCGGTGATGAAGACTCTGCGGGCACCTGCGTGGCAGGCGATACCGGCTGCGATGATGCCGATGGGGCCGGCGCCGGTGATCAGAACGTTTTCACCGAACATGTCGTACATGGTGGCGGTGTGGGTGGCGTTGCCGAAGGCATCGAAGAAGGATACGAAATCCTCGGGAATATCTTCGCTGATAGCTACCAGATTGGTGGCGGGCAGGCAGAGGTATTCTGCGAAGGCGCCGTCTCTTTGTACACCGACGGAGTTGGTGTGCTCGCACCACTGCAGGTTACCGGTCTTGCAGGCTCTGCACTTTCCGCAGGTAATGTGGCCTTCGCCGCTGACTCTCTGGCCGATCTTCCAGTCGTTTACGCCTTCGCCCAGCTCGCAGATCTCACCCACATATTCGTGACCGATGGTCATGGGAGGAACGACATGCTCTGCAGACCACTTGTTCCAGTCGTAGATATGTACGTCGGTTCCGCAGATGGCGGTCTTGTGGATCTTGATCAGAACTTCTCCGGGACCGGGAGTGGGAACAGGTACCTGACGCAGTTCCAATCCGGGACCGGCGGTCGGCTTTACGATGGCATCCATCATTTTCATAGCTATCACCTCATAAATAAACTTTAAATTAATGAACGATTTTTGTTATATCCGAACACACGGCTCAGATATCTAACCAATTTATTTTACCACATTCTAAAGGATGTCACTATATTTTTTTTTATTACCCTCTATCGGCCATCCTTATAATAAAAGGCCGGGCCGAAGGCAGAGGCTCCCTCGGCAGGGGCTTGCAGCAAAGCTCGCCCGGCGTCTTTAGCCTTCTTCAAATTCCATCCAGACGGCATACAGCTCATCCAGCCTTGCCTTGGCGTCTTCCAGAGCGTCGGAGGTCTCCTTCGATTTTTTCAGATCGTTGTAAACAGACGGCTCGCAAAGATCGGCCTCCAGCCTTGCGATCCGCTCTTCGGTATCGGCGATGGCTTTTTCCGTCTCGGCCTTCTGCTTTTCGCGCTTTCGCTGCTCTGCCTGATTCTTCTTATCTTGCAGGCGGGCGGCTGCCCGTTCTTCCTTCGTCTGCCCCTTCGGGGCTTCGCTCGGCTTTGCTGCGGGAATCAGATTGCCCTCGCTGACCTTTACCATCTGGCTTAAGTAGGCCTTGCCGGAGCCCAGGCTGGCCCTCTTTTCGGAATAGTAGTCGTAGCCGCCTAAAAAGACCGAGATGCCCTCCGGCCCCAGCTCGTAGATGGCGGTGGGGATCTTCTGCAGCAGATAGCGGTCGTGGGATACGATGAGAATGGTTCCCGGAAAATGCAGCAGAGCATCCTCAAAGATCTCTTTTGCCGCGATGTCCAGATGGTTGGTGGGTTCGTCGAAGATCAGCAGATTGGCGCCCGACATCATCAGCTTCAGCAGCGACAGCCTTGCTTTTTCGCCGCCGGCCAGATCGGCTACCTGCTTGAACACGTCGTCGCCCTTAAACAGAAAGCTGCCTAAGATCTTGCGCAGATCGGTGGCGTCGTATTTGAAATAGACAGAATGAAGCTCTTCCAGCACCGTGTTGGCCGGGTTCAGGCTTTTCTGCTCCTGATCGTAGTAGCCGGGAATCACGTTCTGCCCAAGGCGCAAAAGGCCGCTGTCGGCAGAAAGGTCGCCTAAAAGGATGCGCAGCAGGGTGGTCTTTCCCACCCCGTTGGGCCCGACCAGGCAGATGCGGTCGCCTTTTTTGATGTCCAAAGAGACGCCCTCAAACAGCTTTCTCGTGCCGTTTTCGTCGGTAAAGCTTTTGGAGATTCCCTCGGCAAAGATGACGTCGTTGCCGCTCTGCAGCTTTTCAGTGAAATTGATCTTTAAGGTCTCTGACAGCATCACCGGCTTTTCGGGCCGTTCGATCATGGCGAGCCGCTTTTCGCGGGACTGGGCCCGCTTGACCAGATGCTCCGTATTGTGCTCTTTGAAGCGGCGGATCATCTCCTCCTGGCGGTGGATCTCTGCCATCTCGTTTTCGTAATGGCGCAGCCGTTCCTCGTAGAGCTGCTGCTTTTTTTCTTTGTATTTGGTGTAATTTCCCTCGTAGACCGACAGACGGCAGTTTTCGATCTCAAAGATCCTTTTTACCGTTTTATCCAGAAAGTACCGGTCGTGGGAGATGATGACCAGGGTTCCCTTATACCCCTGCAGATAGTCTTCCAGCCACTTCAGGGTGCCGATGTCCAGGTGGTTGGTGGGCTCGTCTAAAAACAGCAGATCGGGCTCCTGCAAAAGCAATGCGGCCAGGGCCAGGCGGGTGCGCTCGCCGCCGGAAAGAAGCTCCACCGGCTTGGAGAGAAAATCCTCCGAAAAGGCCAGGGAATTGAGAATGCCCCGGATCTCGCTCTTATAGGTATAGCCCTTGCGGTCGCGGAACTCGTTCTGCAGCTGCTCGTAGCGCTCCAGCATGTTCAGCTGCTCCTGGGTCAGGGTGCCGTCGCCGGAATGAAGGTTTTCGATCTTTTCGGCCATTTCGGCCAGCTGCACCTCGGCCTTCGTCTGCCAGGCGAAGATCTTGCGCATCTCTTCCTCGACGGTGCCGCCGGAGGGAAAATGATCCCGCTGCTTCAGGTAGCCGACGGTGATGTCTTTGGAGCGAAAGATCTCGCCGCTGTCGCAGTCCAGCTCGCCGGTCAGGATCCGGATCAGAGTGGATTTTCCGGCGCCGTTGGCGCCGACGATGCCGATGCGGTCCTTCTCGTTGATATGAAACGACACATCGGTCAGCACCGGGGTGACCGAGTAGGATTTATTCAGTTTTGATACGGATATCACGCTCATGGTTTGAAGTCTTTCCTGTAAAAAACAATCTATTTTACCATAAACCCTTGCTTGTAACAAGGTTGCGCCTATGGTAGAATCTGTGCGTAAAGCATAAAACAGGAAGAAATCCGCGACAGGAGCTGAAAGCATATGAACAAGCAGGAACAGAAGATCTCCAATGCAGTCATCCGCAGGCTGCCCCGATACCAGCGCGTGCTGGAAGAGCTGGAGAAACGGGGCATGACCCGCATCTCCTCCAGAGAGCTTTCCGATACCACCGGCTACACCGCCTCCCAGATCCGTCAGGATCTGAATCACTTCGGAGGCTTCGGGCAGCAGGGCTACGGCTACAATATCACCGATCTTCGCCTTGCCATCGAAAGCATTCTCGGGGTCGACCGGGGCTATAAGCTGGTCATCGTGGGCTGCGGCCGCCTGGGGCAGGCCATCGCCAATTTTCTGGACAGCTACGAAGACACCCACTACGATCTGGTGGGCATCTTCGATGTAAAGCCTGAGATCGTCGGTACGCAGGTGGCAGGTCTTACGGTGCTGCATCAAAGCCAGCTGGTGGAATTTCTTGCAAGAGAAAAGGTGGATATCGGCGTCATTACTGCCACGAAGGATATGGTCTACAGCATCGCCGGAAGCCTTGTCGACGGCGGGGTAAAGGGAATCTGGAACTTCGTTCCCGCTGAGATCCGGGTGCCCGATTCGGTCAAGATCGAAAACATGTATATCGCCGATTCCCTCCACGTGCTCACCTACAGCATGAGCCACGAGCAGGGATAAAACAGGAAATAAAAAACAGCCGCTTTCCTTTCGGAAGGCGGCTGAATCTTTCTTTGTTTCCGATGGAGAAGATTAAGCTTCTTCGGGTGCGCCAACGGGGCAGGAACCGGCGCAGGCACCGCAGGATACGCAGGTGTCAGCGTTGATAACGTACTTGCCGTCGCCCATGGAGATAGCGCCGACGGGGCACTGTGCTTCGCAAGCACCGCAGGATACACACTTATCGGTAATTACATATGCCATAATAGTTTTCCTCCTTATGATCAATATTGATTGGAATTAACAACATGAATAGAATATACTAAATTAACGCCTTGTAAACAATCTTTTTTGCGTATTTTTTCGAAAATTTTGTAATGAATGTGATCGGTTTTTCAGGAAAAAGCGGCTCCGGAAAGAGCTTCATATCGACCGAGCTGTGCGGCCGCAAGGGTGCCGACGCCATGATCGACGACGGTCTGCTGATCTGCAGGGGCAACATCATCGCCGGCCGCTCCGCCAAAAAGCAGGCGACCCTGATGGGTGCTGTCAAAACAGCCATCTTTACCGACGAGGAGCACCGCAGCCAGGTGGCGGAGGCTATACAGGCGTCTAATATCCAATGCCTGATGGTGCTGGGCACCTCCGATAAGATGGTCGATCAGATCTGCGACCGGCTTGCCATCGACCGTCCTTCCGAATACATCCACATCGAAGATGTGGCCACCCCCGAGCAGATCGAAAAGGCAAGGCGGCGCAGAGAGCTATCGGGCACCCATGTGATCCCGGCTCCCACCATGCAGGTCAAGCGCCAGTTCTCCGGGTATTTTCTCGACCCCCGCAAGGGCTTTCGCAAAAAAGGATCTCCCGCCAGCGGTGAAAAGACCATCGTGCGGCCTACCTTCAGCTATATGGGTGAATTCGAGATCTCTGACAAAGCCATCGCCGACATCGTTATGCTGGCGGCCGGGCAGATCGAGGGCATCGCCGACGTGGTATGGGTCGCTTCCGATAATTCCGACGAGGGCATGTACCTGCGCATCATTCTGCGCTGCAAATACGGAACTCCGGTAAGACAGGCTGCCTATGAGCTGCAGAAGCAGGCCTGCGACATGATCGCGTCCATGACCGCCTTCAACGTGCTGGGGATCGAGGCGGAGGTTCGTGAATTCTCTATGAAGAGCGAAAAATCATTCTATTAACTATTGACATTAAAAGCCTTCCGAATATAATAGGTTTAGCACTCAATTAGATAGAGTGCTAACAAGAAAAGCTATATATGGTTATTCATCACAGGAGGATCATTCAATGAATATTAAGCCCTTAGGCGCAAGAGTCGTCATCAAAAGACTCGAAGCAGAAGAAAAGACCAAGAGCGGCCTGGTCATCGCAGGCGCTGCAAAAGAACAGCCCCAGATGGCAGAGGTCCTGGCCGTAGGCCCCGGAACCGCCGACATCCAGATGGAAGTCGCAGCCGGCGATAAGGTCATCTTCTCCAAGTATGCAGGAACCGAAGTCAAGATGGACGGCGAAGACGTGATCATCGTCGAACAGAAAGACATTCTTGCGATCATTCAGTAAACAGCAGTCATACATATAAGTGAGGTAAATCGAAAATGGCAAAGGAAATCGGTTTTGGTGAAGATACCAGAAGAAAGCTGCAGGCCGGTGTAGACAAGCTGGCTGATACCGTAAAGATCACTCTCGGACCCAAGGGCAGAAACGTGCTCATCGAAAAGTCCTTCGGCGCTCCCATGATCATCAACGACGGTGTTTCCATCGCAAGAGAGATCGAGCTGGAGGATCCGTTCGAAAACATGGGTGCCCAGGTTGTTAAGGAAGTCGCATCCAAGACCAACGACGTTGCCGGCGACGGCACCACCACCGCCACTCTGCTGGCACAGGCCATCGTAAGAGACGGCTTTAAGAACGTCGCTGCAGGCGCCAACCCCATGATCCTCAAAAGAGGCATTCAGGGCGCCGTCGAGGTGGCTGTCGAAGAACTGAAGAAGATCTCCAAGCCTGTTGAGGGCAAGGAATCCATCGCACAGGTCGCTGCCGTTTCCGCAGACGATCCCGCCATCGGCGGTCTCATCGCAGACGCTATGGAAAAGGTCGGCAATGCCGGCGTCATCACCGTAGAAGAGTCCAAGTCCATGGGCACCGAGCTGGAGGTCGTCGAGGGCATGCAGTTCGACAGAGGCTACCTGTCTGCTTACATGGTATCCGATGCCGATAAGATGGAAGCAAACCTGGCAAATCCCTATATCCTGATCACCGATAAGAAGATCTCCAACATCCAGGAGATCCTGCCTGTTCTGGAGCAGGTCGTTCAGGAAGGCAAGAAGCTGCTGATCATCGCCGAAGATGTAGAAGGCGAAGCCCTGGCGACCCTGGTCGTCAACAAGATCAGAGGCATCTTCGACTGCGTTGCTGTCAAGGCTCCCGGCTTCGGCGACAGACGCAAGGAAATGCTCAAGGATATCGCCGTTCTCACCGGTGCTACCGTTATCAGCACCGAGCTGGGCTACGAGCTGAAGGATGCTACCGTCGATATGCTGGGAAGCGCTGCCACCGTTAAGGTCACCAAAGAAAACACCGTCATCGTCGGCGGCGCCGGTTCTGCCGAAGAGCTGCAGGCACGGATCGATCAGATCAATGCCGAGCTGACCAGAACCACCTCCGACTACGATCAGGAAAAGCTGCTGGAGCGCCTGGGCAAGCTGTCCGGAGGCGTTGCCGTCATCAAGGTGGGCGCTGCAACCGAGACCGAGCTGAAGGAAAGAAAGCTGCGCATCGAGGATGCTCTCAACGCGACCAAGGCTGCCGTTGAAGAAGGTATCGTTCCCGGCGGCGGCGTTGCTCTTGCCAACGTGATTCCCGCGGTTAAGAAGTATGCGGAAGCCCAGAAGGGCGACATCAAGACCGGTGCACAGATCATCGTTCGCGCACTGGAGGAGCCTGTTCGCCAGATCGCTGAAAACGCCGGCTTCGAAGGCTCTGTCGTCATCGCTGAGGTGAAGAAGCACAAGCTGGGCATCGGCTTCAATGCCGCTACCGAAAAGTACGAAAACATGATGAAGGCCGGCATCGTCGATCCCACCAAGGTCACCCGCTCCGCCCTGCAGAATGCGGCATCCGCATCGGCTCTGCTGCTCACCACCGAGGCAGGCATCGTCGAGATCAAGAAGGATGCTCCCGCACCGGCACCCGGCATGGACGGCATGGGAATGATGTAATTTCATTCCGATCCCTTCGGCTGTATCGCACAGATCTCTTGCAGACCCTGAAAAGGGTCTGCATTTTTTCGTTTTCAACAACAAATCCGTTTCCGGTTCATGAAAATACTTGAAAAATCAAGGCTGAATATTTTAAAATAATGATGAATATCGTTGACCTTACGGGGCTTCGGTAGTAAAATGTGCAACAAAACCCAAAGCAATGGGCTTTGGGGGTTTTTCAATACGGTAAAACCGGAAACGATCCTATGAATCATACCATCGGCAAATACGGGTATCTGCTTGCGGCGCTGGCATTTTCGGCCGTTCTTCTGACCGGCTGCGGCGCGAAGCAGGAGGAACCCAAGGTCGTCATCGAAAACCCGAAATACCTGAACGAGACAGAAGCACCTGCTTTTGAAAAGACGCCTGCTGAAACGGTTTCTGCGGCTGCGGCAAAGCCTGACGAGGCTCCTGCTGCGCAAGCCCCGAAGGAAGAACCGGCGCCGGAGCCTGCTCCCATCGATGCCGGTAACAGCAGGGCGCAGTCCGAAGAAGCAAAGGCCCTGGTGGTAAGGGCTTCCTCCATGCAAAGCTATGACCACGCCGAAGGAGAAGATGCCCCGGCCGTCAGCGTCGTCGACGACAACCTGCTGCTGCTCATCAACAAGACCCATCCTCTGTCTTCCGATTATAAGGCAGACGATCTGCAGACCGTTGCCAAGTTTACCGCAGGCGTCGGCACCGACGAGACCCATCAGATGCGCAGGGTAGCGGCAGAGGCTCTGCAGCGGCTGTTTGAAGGCGCTGAAAAAGACGGCTACGATATCCGCCTTCGTACCGGCTACCGCTCGTACAGCTACCAGAGCACCCTGTATAATAATTACGTAAAGAACAACGGCAAAGAGGCTGCCGACCGCTTTTCTGCCCAGCCGGGCGAAAGCGAGCATCAGACCGGTCTGTGCTGCGATGTGGGGGTAACCGGCGTTTCCCTCACCGGCTTCAACACCCGCGACGAAGCGGTCTGGATCGCAGCTCATGCCCACGAATACGGCTTCATCCTCCGCTATCCCGAAGGAAAAGAAGACATTACCGGCTACATGTACGAATCCTGGCATATCCGCTATGTAGGAGAAGTCATCGCAAAAGAGATCTTCGAGCAGGGGCTTACCCTGGAAGAATATTTAGGCGTTACCGATTAGGCTTCGGCCTTTCCACCGATCACCAGTCACTTAATTTCAGTTGTCCGCCCCCAATGGGCAGAAATGAAGGAGAAATATGGCACATTATTACGAAGAAGTATCCCGTACATTCAGCGAATACCTGTTGGTTCCCGGCTATTCCGGTCCGGAGAATATTCCCTCAAATGTCTCTTTGAAGACCCCGCTCACCAAGTTCCGCAAGGGCGTTGAAGAGCCTGCGATCTCCATGAACATCCCCATGGTATCGGCGATCATGCAGGCCGTTTCCGGAGACCGGCTGGCTGTCGCTCTGGCAAAGGAAGGCGGCATCTCCTTTATTTACGGTTCGCAGAGCATCGAAAGCGAAGCGGCCATGGTGGCAAGAGTCAAGAGCTACAAGGCAGGCTTTGTTCCCTCTGATTCCAACATCCGTCCTGACCAGACGCTGGCCGATGTGCTGGCCATCAAGGAAGAGACCGGACACTCCACCATCGCTGTTACCGATGACGGCACGGCCCAGGGCAAGGTAGTGGGTATCGTTACCAGCAGAGACTACCGCGTTTCCAGAATGGATCTGAATACCAAGGTCGAGACCTTTATGACCCCGCTGGAAAAGCTGATCTATGCCAAGGAGGGCGTCACCCTGAAGGAGGCTAACGATATCCTGTGGGAAAACAAGCTGAACGCTCTGCCCATCATCGATGCCGAAGGAAGACTCAAGTATTTCGTCTTCCGCAAGGACTACGACAGCCATAAGGAAAATCCTCTCGAGCTTCTCGATCAGGATAAGCGGTTCATCGTCGGCGCCGGTATCAACACCAGAGATTACAGAGACAGAGTTCCCGCGCTGCTGGCTGCAGGTGCCGATGTTCTTTGCATCGACAGCTCGGAGGGCTTCTCCAACTGGCAGCACGATACCATCAAATGGATCCGCGATACCTACGGCGACACCGTAAAGGTGGGTGCAGGCAACGTGGTCGACGGCGAAGGCTTCCGCTTCCTGGCAGAGGCAGGGGCTGACTTCATCAAGGTCGGTATCGGCGGCGGCTCCATCTGCATCACCAGAGAGACCAAGGGCATCGGCCGCGGCCAGGCAACTGCCGTTATCG
>JABUTE010000092.1 GCA_021443825.1 Bacillota bacterium | reverse complement strand
CCCAGCATATCGGACAGGGGAGCCATGATGGGCATAACTGCGGAGGCCTGACCGGAGCCGGAGCCGATGAAGCAGTTGATGATGTTCTGAACGACCAGCATGCCGATGGCGGTAGCGTAGTGACCGAAGGCGCCCAGAGCGTTGCTGAAGGCGACGACCGAGTTGGAAAGTCCGTAGATGATGGTATCGATAACGTTTCCGTTGGAAAGAACGACGACGATGCCTCTTGCAAGACCGACGACCAGTGCGCCGAAGACCATGTCCCTGGCCGCATTGACGAAGCTCTTTGCGATGTCATTGGGAGTCATTCTGGAGATGATGCCTACTACCAGCATGGAAACGATAAACAGAGCAGACAGCTCGTTGATGTACCAGCCCCACTTGATAACGCCGAATACGATGAAGAATACGGTTACCAGGAAGGAGATGCCGGTGAGGATATGCTTTGTCTCGATCTGAGCAGACAGCAGGTCTTCCTTGGTGGCACCGGAGCCCAGGTTCAGATCCATTCCGTAAAGCAGAGAGTTTCTGGGATCCTTTTCCAGCTTGTTGACATAGCGCATTACGTACCAGATAGCAGCAGCCTCGAATACGCAGAGGATGATGATGCGAAGGCCCAGTCCGTAGGGATAGGGAACCTCAGAGATGCTCATGGCAACGCCGATGGTGAAGGGGTTCAGAGTTGCGGAAGCAAAGCCGGTGGCAACGCCGATGTAGACCATTGCACCGCCGACCAGTGCGTCATAGCCAAGTGCGATGGCGACGCCGACGAATACGGGAAGCAGACCGTAGGTCTCTTCGGACATACCCATGGTAGAGCCCAGGATACCGAAGACCATCATCAGAACGGGGATCAGCAGCTTGATGCGGGTGCCGAACCTGCGGAGAATGGCTCCCATCATCGCATTAAAGGTGCCGTTCTGAATGATCAGATTGACCCACGCGTAAGCGAAGATGATAAAGAAGATGATGTCGGAAACTTCGTTGAAGCCCTGTGCCATGCACTCGAAGATCTGGAAGGGACCGACGGGAGTCTGGTCGATGTAGTGGAAGGATCCGTCGACAACGACGGTTCTGCCTGCGGCATTCTGTGTTCTGTCGTAGCTGCCTGCAGGCACGACGTAAGTCAGCAGCACTGCAAGCAGAATGATGCAGAAGATGATGACATAATTGTGGGGCATCGTGAAGCCCTTCTTCTGATTATTTCCCATTTTAAACCTCCTGGAAAACTGAAAAATATAGATGCTTTACCGTTCAGACCCAGGCAGGTGCTTTTGAGTAAAAAAGACCATACGTCAGAACGACGTATGGTCTTCGTTAGACACAAGAACGCCTGACACAACTACCCTGGGATAGCTCTCCTTTGCGGGTCGGTAAGCTCCGCAAAGACAGTCATGCTCCTTTCGGATGCATGCCCAGCCGCAGCAGCGAACTGCAGCTTCGGCGTCGACGCCTTTCGTTCCGTTTCGCAGGCTTTCGGCCTCAGCGGAATTACTTATCGTAAACGCGACCTCTACCTCAAGAAATGTGAGGCATGTGTGTATAGTACACGATGAATCCGTTGCAGTCAACGGGGTTTCGTGTGTTTATGACTGAATGTATTACATATTTAAATGTTAAACTATTCCATTATGGAATGTCATTAAATCCATTGCAATTACTGCTTTGCGCACAGGTCGATGAAATATTGGAAGAGAGGATCGGTGGTGGGTCCCAGGGCGGGATTCTTGTCGTCGCCTCTCATTCGCTCGGGGTGGAACTGGGTGCCGAAGATGGGCAGGGTCTTGTGCTCCATGGCTTCGGGAATGCCGTCGGGCGACCAGGCGGTGATCTTCAGATCGTCGGCAACGATCGAGATGGCATTCTTGTGGAAGCTGTTGACCTTGAACTCGGTGCCGAACAGTCTGCCGACGATGGAATCGGCATCGGCGGTTACGGTGTGGCAGGTGCCGTAGTGGTGGTTGGGGTGGCCCTTTGCCGGGAAGTTCTGCACCAGATGGCCGCCGAAATAGATGTTCAGCATCTGATGGCCACGGCAGATGCCCATGATGGGCTTTCCTGCCTTGACGAAGGCATCCATGAGGGCCATTTCGAACTCGTCTCTTACCACGTTGACGGTAGCCGGTGCGGCAGGGTCATCGAAATCCTCGTGATAGAGGTTGGGATGGGGGCCGGAGCCGCCGGTGAGCAGAAGGCCGTCGGCCATTTCGGCATAGGCCTGCATCTGGTGGATATCCAGGGGGATCAGAGGAATGCCGCCTGCTTCGGAGATGGCTCTGTGGTAGTTCTTGTTGAGGATGATTCTGGGAGCATGGGTGTTGGGATCAAATCCGTGATCCGGTCCGATGAGGATGATAGGCTGCTTAGACATGGGAATCTCCTTTCTGAGAGGTGGGTTGACGGGGCAGCTTACAGGGGGCAGCCTGCAAGATACCAGTTTACATAATAGGAAACGGCACGGTCGTAGGATTCTACGCCGGCTTCTTCCTTATAGAACTTAAGATAGGCATCGTTGACCTGCTGGGCGGCCTCCTGCACCTTGCCGTCGTAGGGCCTGTAGTGGGCGTTGGTGGCCCGAAGGTCGGCGGCAAAGGCTTCGCTGCACCGGCTGACCAGCTCCCAGCCCAGCTCGCTGTCGATCTTCAGCAGGCTGTTTGAGCACCAGCAATAGGCGTGATACCAGGCGGAATATTGAAAATAAAGGCTTTCGTTTTCCAGGCAGGCCAGGAAGCCGAGAAAATTGGCCTCGTCTTCGGAGGCGACGGCAATGGCATGGGAAAGCTCGTGGGTCATGGTAAGGGGCAGGGCCGACGGATAGGTGTTTCTGCTGACGCAGGATTCCCCGGTAAAGGCGAAGATGAAGCCGGTAAAGCCGGTGTAGGAATAGAGGGGCGTGTAGAGCAGAGGCTTGGGCCTGTTGGCGGGAAAAGGCAGCGCCGGATAGTTCTCGCAGACCTTTGTAAAGCCGCTTTGGGCCTGGTCTGCCAGCTCGTGAAAGGACGGCATATCGATGCCGCCCGCTTCGGTTTTGGGAAGAGCCTCTGCCAGCCGGTTGGCCTGCTCGATGGCATAAAGACCGGCATTGTAAAGATCCTGCTTGTCGTAGTCGGTAGGGGTCAGCCCCGTTTTGGTATACAGGTCGTCTCCGAAGTGGTTGACGCCCCAAAAGCAGACAAAGCTGAAGGTGAGCCATGCGGCGATGACAAGGCAGCCGCAGAGCCAGCGAAGAAAGCCCTTTCTGCTTCGCACCACCCGCACCAGATGGACCAGTGCCGCCAGCACGGTAACGGTCATGGCGCTTTCAAAGAGGGAGAAGGGAACCAGGCTGCTGAGCCTGCCCAGATATTTGATCATAAAGACAGAAAACTGCGGATACAGAAGGCGGCAAATGGGCCCTTCGCCGGCGCCGTCCAGCCAGAGAAGGCCGGACAGGGCAAACAGGATGGCCGCTGCGGCAAGCAGCCCCTTCCACCGGGTATTCGGTTCTTTGAAAAACAGATCCTTCATATTAACAGTATAGCATAGATTTCGAAGGGGCCGCTATGGGTTTTGGCGAAGGCACCGGGCAGCAGGGCCGGAAGGGTCTGCCGCGGCAGGGATGGCGGCGCGGAAGGCCTGCCGGCGCAAAAAACGATTTACAAAAACAGCAGCAAAGAATACTCTATATATGTAAAAGATATATTCGACCGTAACCCTGCAGGAGGATCTTTTCATGTCGCTTCAGACCATTTTCGGCTATCTATTTCTTGCCAGCGGCGTCGTCTGGGCCGCGCTTCTTTTCAAAAAGCTTCTGACCGACAAGCGTCCGGACGAGGGCGGAAAGCCCCTGTCCACCATGCTCATCACCGAAGGCATCGTCTATTTCATCGCCACCATGGGCATCTCCGACTTTCTCATGAACACCATCATGTTCAACCGGTATAAGTCCGAAGATACCTCCCGCCTTCCCGGCACCCTGATGCTCAGCGCCATGGTTCCCGGCTCCTTCATGGCCTATACCTATCTGAAGGGCTCTCAGCCGCTTCAGGCGGTCACCCTGCTCACCTGCACCTTCGGCATGCTGGCAGGCGCTCTGATCGGCGGAAAGCTGGTGGAAAACCTCGACGGGGCGAAGATCAAAAAGATTTTAGGCATTGCCCTGATCTTTTCCATGGGAGCTCTCATCGCCAAGATGATCCTCTCGGCAGGCGCCTCCGGCACCGCGGCCGGCATCGGCGGCATCAGGCTGGTGATCGCGGCGGTCTGCAGCTTTGCCTGCGGGGCGCTGAACATGGTGGGAGTTCCTGCCAAGCCGACTCTTACGGCGCTCTTTCTGCTGCTGGGCCTTTCGCCCGTCTGCACCCTGACCCTGGTGCTGGTCATGTGCGGCCTGACCCCCATCGGCGCAGGCATTCGCTTTTACAGCAACGGCATGTATCACCGCAAGACGGTTCTCGCATCCCTGACTGCAGGCACTGTCACAGCGGTTCTGGGCTGCATGCTGATGATCTCGCTGCCGGCCCTGGTGCTCAACATTCTTCTGCTGGGCGTCATGCTGATCGCTATTATCACTACCTTTAAAAAGTAACGCAAGCCATTGTAGAAATCATCAGGAAAGGCGGTATTCTCTATGAACAAACTGTTGGAATTCGGCAATAAGTATGCGAAAAACAGCGACTGGACCGATTTTGCTCTGACCAAGCTGTGCCTGGGCTCTCTGGGCGTTCTGATCGGCGCTTCTCTTTCAAAAAACAAGCGCATTCCGGCAATGCTGATGGCAGGCGGTGTTTTTCTGGGAACCGGAAGCATCCTGACAGAACGGGTCTTTCAGCAATTGACAGAATCGGAAGAGGCGGAACCGGAAGAAGATATTTCGGAGGAAGCGCTGCCGGAAGAAGACGAAGCTCTGCCGGAAGAGGCAGACCTGCTGGGCGAGGAAAAAGACGGGCTTCAGGAGTAGGCGCTTTGCCGCAGCACCCGGCCTTCTGACGTGGGGCATTGCGCCCGGCATGCCGCTGCAGCGCGAAAACAATGCCTTCGGCACCCTCCTCTCGGGAATTGTTACCCTGTTTTTTCGAAAGGATTATACTTGTTCGAGTATAATCCTTTTTCTTTGACTATAAATTATACTCGTTCAAGTATAATTTATGTGATTTATGTTGCTTTTATACTTGTTCGAGTATAAAATCAATACTAATCTACCAAAGAAAGGCGGTCTGAAAATGAATGCTATCGCAGAATATATCAAGAAAGCCCGCAAAGAGGCTGGTCTGACGCAGGAGGAATTTGCCCTTCGTTCCGGACTGGGCCTTCATTTTGTAAGATCTCTCGAACAGGGAAAGGCTACCGTGCGGATGGATAAGGTCAACCAGGCTCTTGCCATGTTCGACATGCAGGCGGTTCCCGGAAAGAAGGATAAGCAATGAATACCTACAGAACCGCTTACGTTTATGTGAGGCACACCTTCGCAGGGGTCCTTGCAGAAACAGAGATGGGTTATTCCTTCGCGTACGACAGAGACTATCTGAACGCAGAAGGGTCGACGGCGGTCAGCCTCACCCTGCCTCTTTGCGATGAAGTCTATCGATCGAAAACATTTTTTCCGTTTTTTGACGGTCTGATTCCCGAGGGCTGGCTCCTTGATGTGGTCAGCCGCAACTGGAAGATCGATCAGGCTGACCGCTTCGGCCTTCTTCTGATCGCCTGCAAGGATCCGATCGGAAATGTCAGCATCATGGAGGCACGGGTATGAAGCGCTGTTTGTGCTGCGGAAAAGAGATCAAAAAAGATAATGCTGTTGCCGGATGGCATCCCGCGTGTGTAAAACGCTTTTTCGGAACGGGCATTATGCCTGCACTCAGTATTGCGGAAGACTCTTTAAAACGGATCGCGATAGACAGCACCGGGAAAGGCATGACGGTTCCCGGTGTACAGAAAAAGCTTTCGCTTCATTTAAGCCGGGAAGGCCAACCGCGCCTGAGTCTTGTCAATTACCCTGCAGGCTATGTTTTAAAACCTCAGGCCGACAGCTTTGAGGCGCTTCCCGAAAATGAATATCTGGTCATGCGCATGGCACAGACGGTCGGCATCAAGACCGTTCCGTTTGCACTGATACAAACGGAAGACGGAATCGCGTATATTACAAAACGAATCGATCGGGAAAACGGCAGGTGCCTGGCGATGGAAGACTTCTGCCAGCTTGATGAGCGGCTTACGGAAGATAAATACAAGTCTTCTTATGAGCGCTGCGGAAAAATCGTATCAAAATACTCCGACGCAAGCGGGCTCGATCTGACAGAATTATATCTTCGTATCGTTTTTTGTTTTGCGGTTGGAAATTCCGATATGCATCTGAAAAACTTTTCTCTGATCGAGACAGGGGAAGGCAGCGGAAAATACCGTCTTTCCGGGGCTTATGACCTTCTTTCCACCAATCTGGTGATGCCGGAAGACACGGAAGAAATGGCGATGAGCTTAAACGGAAAAAAGCGACGGCTTCGCTGCCGGGATTTTCTTGCGCTTGCAGAAAATTACGGAATTGCTGAAAAAACAGCGGAAAAGCTGATCGCGCAGATCGTAAAAAGCGAGGAGCTCTTCCTTGCGCTGTGTGAAGAGTCTCTTCTGCCGGATGAGCTGAAGAAGGAATTCGCGGAATTGGTAAAGACCAGACTCCGGGTTTTGAGCATGAAGGAGTAGCAGACGGTGTATCTTCAACGTAAAAAACGGCCGGCCCCATAAGGGCCGGCCGTTTTCGGATGGATATGAAAAGGATTTCCGTATTACTTCTGCGCGGGCTTTGCCGTTACGAACATGACGAAGCGGATCAGGGTATAGACCACCAGAACGGTAGCGATGACCGTTTCGACCAGAACCACCGGCTGCAGCCAGGGCTGGGGATTGCCCAGCTTGGCAAGGCATGCCATGCTCTGCTTTGCTGCGATGCCGCTGATAACGAACGGGAAGGTGAAGGCAGCAAAGGCGGGAACGAAGGGCTTGGTGATGTACTTGACGCACTGGAGCAGTCCGAATACATACAAAACGGTGGCCAGAGCCAGCAGACCGAAGATCATGGCCTGGCTCTTGGGAGTGACCGACTGGATGTAGCCTGCCAGGCAAAGGCTTGCTGGAGCTGCATAGATGCAGATCAGCGGCTTTGCGGGAGCAGGAACCTCCTTGACCTTGATGTAGCGAATGGTGACGATGACCAGCAGCACAGCAAGAGAAACAAGGCCGAACCAGAAGGCGGCAGCACCGATGGCCAGCTTTTCATAAGCCGGTGCGGTGATGGCAGCAACAGCGATGCCGACATAAACGATGAAGTAGCTGGCAAAGACCTTGGGCAGCTGCAGCTTGACCATGAATTTCATAGTGAAATAAACGATCAGCGCGATGTGCAGACCGATGGCCAGCAGCCAGATGTAATAAGCAGCGCCGCCGATAAAGGGCTTGGCATAGGTGCTCAGCAGCATCAGCGTCATGGGGAAGGTGGCGGCGACCGATGCCATGATGGGGTTCTTCATATCTTCTGCGATCATCTTGGGAAAGCAGATCAGCTTGGCCAGCATCAGAACCATGATGACGGCTGCGACGGCGCCGAAGCACAGTCTTACTCCCTCGGAGTAGCTCTGCAGCAGGTTGCCCAGGGCTGCGCAGCCCAGCATGACGCCGCAGAAGGGAATGGGCATTTTCTTGATGATATTCATTTTTCGCCTCTAAACGATATGTATTAAGATAGAACTACTTGTAGTCGGGAGCAGTCTTGAATACGGGGGTCATTTCTTCGTCGGTGACCTTGATGCCGTATTCGCGGCAGATCATCTCAGCGACCTTCCATGCGCAAAGACCGGTGAAGTAGATGCACTGGGGCTTGTGCTCGCCCTTGCCCTTGTCGTATTCTCTGGTGAGAACGCGGCAGCATACGGAGTTCTTTCCGCAGTTATCCATGAACCACTTGTGCAGCTCGTTGGTCAGAGCCATGCACTTGACGCTCTTGGGGTTGGTAGGACCGTCCTGCTCGGTGCGGCCGAAGAGAAGACCCAGTGCCAGAACGCCGCCGTTGACAGCGCCGCAGAAGCAGCCGGACTTGCCGACGCCGACAGCCATGCCGGAAGACATGGCGATGACAGCTTCGGGAACATCCAGCTCAAATTCGTCGATGATGGTCTTCATCAGTGCTTCGCAGCAATAAAAACCGTTTCTGAAATTGTCTTCGCCAACCTTCTGGATGTGTCTGAGGCTGACTTCCTTCTTTTTGATTTCGAGATTCATATTCTGTCTCCTTATAAATTAAAAAAGTAATAAAACATGCCCTATACTGGGATATAATAAATTTTATTAATCTGCCGCAAGAATCGGAAATATAAATAAGTAATAAATTATATTTACGACTCAAAAATATTAATAAATGAAAGATCCAAGCCGAACCCTGTCGGCAAACAACAGGCATTAAAAAACCGCGCAGTCTTCTGCGCGGCGTTGTTTTTTGCAAAATGAGGGTTTAGCAGCGGTTTCGCGGCAGACCCGGCTGGCCGGTCGCTGCAGGCCCTGTATATCTGGCCTTTGCGCGGCGGCGCTACTTGGTGGCTGCCGGGCCGATGGAATGGAGCTGCTTGATGGTGCGCAGCACCACGTTGGTCTGGGTCCTCTTGATGGAAGAGACACCCTTGATCTTGTTCATGATGTGCTCCAGCTCGACGGTATTGGCGGTGACCACCTTGATGGAATAGTCGTATTCACCGGCGATGTAATCGCATTCCAGAATGTCGGGGTTATCGTGAACAAACTTGAGAAATTCCTCCGGCTGGGAGGGATTCTCCAGGCTGATCATCATGATGACCGACAGCTGGCGGTTTAAGATCTCCGGATTGAGAATGGTGGTATATTGCAGGATGATGCCGCTGGCCTCCAGCTTTTTCAGTCGCTCGCTGACGGCGGAAAGGGAAAGGTTGACCCGCTTTGACAGGTCGGAAATGGAAACTCTGGCATTTTCCTGAAGCACCTCCAGGATCTTTACATCGATGGAATCCGTATTGATCATTTTGACCGCCTTTCTTTTGGGATGTTGCTTCGGCAGCGACCCATAATTATTTTTGAATCGCGCTTAAAAAATATCTGTAAACTATCTGTCAAATGACAAATATTCGAAAATTCTTTTCTACAATACCATTTTATCTGTAATAAATCAAGCGCTGACCGGGTGATTTAAGCCCCAAATCTTTTTTGCAAATTCGTTTTTTTTGAGATATAATATCATATCTGTAATTATAGCTTGAACAAGATCGACCTGCCAAGATCGACCTGCCAAGATCGACCTGCTTAAAGGAGGTTTTTTCTATGTCCGAAAACACTGTTAAGACTGCTGATACCGGCATCACCATGGGCGGCAATTTTATTCACGATATCATCGACCAGGATCTGGCCGACCATAAATATTCCCGCGAGATCACGACCCGTTTTCCGCCGGAGCCCAACGGATATCTTCATATCGGTCATGTAAAGGCCATCTGCATCGACTTCGGCACCGCCATGAAATACGGCGGAAAGTGCAATCTGCGCTACGACGACACCAATCCCGCCAAAGAAGAAGAAGAATACGTAGGCTCCATCGAGGGCGACATCCGCTGGCTGGGCTTTCAGTGGAATCAGCTGAACTATGCCTCCGATTATTTCCCCAAGATGTACGAATGCTGCGAAGAGCTGATCCGCAAGGGCAAGGCCTATGCCTGCCAGATGACGCCTGACGACATCAAGAACAGCCGCGGCACCCTCACCGAGCCGGGCAAGAACAGCCCCTACAGAGACCGCCCTGCCGAAGAATCGCTGCAGATCTTCCACGACATGCGCGACGGCAAATACGGCGACGGCGAGGTCTGCATTCGGGCAAAGATCGACATGGCGTCTCCCAACATGAATATGAGAGACCCTGTCATCTACCGCGTGCTGCATGTGACCCACCATCACACCGGCGACCGGTGGTGCGTTTATCCCATCTACGACTTCGCCCATCCCATCGAGGATGCCATCGAAGGCATCACCCATTCTCTGTGCTCGCTGGAATTCGAAGATCACCGGCCTCTCTACAACTGGGTGCTCGAAAGCCTCGACTGGCCTGAGCCGCCTCAGCAGATCGAATTCGCCAAGCTGAACCTTTCCAACACCATCATGAGCAAGCGCTATATCCGCAAGCTGGTCGAAAGCGGCGTGGTAGAGGGCTGGGATGACCCCCGTCTTTGCACCATCGCCGGCATGCGCCGCCGCGGCTATACCCCCGAGGGCATCAAGAACTTCGTCATGGCGGTAGGCGTTTCCAAGGCCAACAGCAACATCGATATGAGCCAGCTGGAATTCTTTATCCGCGACGATCTGAAGGATAAGACCGAATCCAGAATGGTGGTTCTGCACCCCTTAAAGCTGATCATCGACAACTATCCCGAGGGGCAGACCGAATGGCTGCCTGTTGAGAATAAGGCTGGCGACGAATCGAAGGGAACCCACGAGATGCCCTTCTCCAGAGAGCTCTGGGTCGAGCAGGAAGACTTCATGGAGGTTCCCGCAAAGAAATATTTCCGTCTGTTCCCGGGCAACGAGGTTCGTCTTAAGGGCGCTTACTTCGTTACCTGCAACAGCGTGGTAAAAGACGAAAACGGCAATGTGGTCGAGCTGCACTGCACCTACGATCCCGATACCAAATCGGGAACTCCCGGTGCCGATGCCCGCAAGGTCAAGGGCACCATCCACTGGGTCGACGCCGGCAGCTGCATCGACATTCCCGTAAGAGAATACGGCTATCTGGCCCAATATAACGAAGAGACCGGCTACAACGAATTCGATCCCAATTCCAAGACCGACCTGACCGCCAAGGCAGAGCCCTTCCTCAAAGAGATCGCTCCCGGCGAACGGGTCCAGTTCTTCCGCAACGGCTATTACATCGCCGATGCGGTGCTCAGCAAGCCCGGCGCTCCCGTCTTCAACCAGATCGTCGGATTGAAGAGCTCCTGGAAGCCCGAAGCCAAATAAAATGGAAGAAAAAAACATCTGGCTGCGCATCGCCTACGACGGCACCGGCTTCTGCGGCTGGCAGCGCCAGCCCGGAAAACGAACGGTCTGCGGAAGGCTGGAGGAGGTGCTTACATCTCTTCTGGGGGTGCCTGTCAAGCTCAACGGCACCAGCCGCACCGATGCAGGCGTTCACGCCCTGGGGGCCTGCGCCAGCTTTAAGGCGCCGGTGCGCATTCCTGTTGACCGGCTGCCCAAGGCCATCAACGACCGTCTGGCCACCGACCGGCTGGAGGGGGTGGGCGACATCCGCATCTTGGAAGCAAGAGAGATGCCACCCGAATTTCATGCCAGATTCTCATCGAAGGGAAAGCGCTATCTCTACCGGATCTACAACAGCCCGCAAAGAGACATCTTTCGTCGCAACTATGTATATCAGGTGAGCGAGCCTTTGGATATCGATGCCATGCGGAAAGCCGCCGCCCATATCGTGGGCGAACACGATTTCGCCGGTTTCATGAGCCAGGGCTCCACCCCGCAGGAATCCACGGTGCGCACCGTCTATTCCCTTTCCGTTACAAAAACACCCGAGAGCGGCGATGCCGCTCTGATCACCGTCGCCATCGAGGGCAGCGGGTTTCTGTATAACATGGTCCGGATCATCACCGGCACCCTGGTCGAGGTCGGGCTTCACAAGAGGACCCCTGAAAGCGTTGCCCTTGCCGTAAAGCAGGCAGACCGCAGCCTTGCAGGCCATACGGCTCCCCCCCAGGGGCTGTATCTGGACGAGGTCTTCTACGACAGCGCCGACTTTGCTCCGCTCAATCAATAAGGAGGATTACCATCCGATGGAATTAAAAAGACCTTCCTGGGATGAATATTTTATGGAAATGGCCGAGCTTGCCAGAAAGCGCTCCACCTGCCTTCGCAGAGGCGTCGGCGCTGTCATCGTAAAGGATAACCACGTGCTGGCCACCGGCTACAACGGTTCGCCTGCCGGCATCGCCCATTGCGAAGAGGCCGGCTGCATCAGAGCCCAGCTGAATGTGCCCTCCGGCCAGCGCCACGAGCTGTGCAGAGGCCTTCATGCAGAGCAGAATGCCATCATTCAGGCGGCAAAGATGGGCACCAGCATCGACGGCGCCACCCTCTATTGCACCACCCAGCCCTGCGTTATCTGCACCAAGATGATCATCAACGCAGGCATCACCCGCGTGGTCATCAAAGAAAGCTATCCCGATGAGCTTGCTCAGAAAATGGCAAGCGAAGCCGGACTTAAGATCGATATCCTTGGAGAGTAGAATCGGATGAAGACCCAATTGCTGGCCTTTTTTACAGCGCTGGCTGTAACGGCACTTGCAACCCCCGTATGCATAAAGATCGCTCCTCTGATCGGCGCCATGGATGTTCCGAAGGATCAGCGAAGAGTTCATAAAAGACCGGTGCCCCGCTTCGGCGGCATCGCCATCTATCTGGGCGTACTCAGCTCCCTGCTTTGGGTGCGTCCTTTGAATACCCAGTTTCTGGGTATGTTTGCCGCTGCCGCGCTGATCATGGTCATCGGCATATTCGACGACATCAAGGGCATGCCTGCCAAGGTGAAGCTGGTCGGCCAGATGGTCTGTGCGGTCGTGCTCTGGTTTTCCACCCTGCGGTTTTCCGGAATGGCAAATCTTCTGCCTTTCGGTCCCGAATATATTTTCTTTCCCCGCTGGCTGTCGCTGATCGTCACCGTGTTCTGGTTCGTCGCCATCATCAATACCGTCAATCTGATCGACGGTCTGGATGGTCTGGCCGGAGGCATCTCGCTGATCGCGTCTCTTTGCATCGCCTATATCGCCTACGTGACCGGCCGTCCGGCAACGGTGCTGATGATCCTGGCTGTGGCAGGCGCCTGCTTCGGGTTTCTGATCTACAATTTCAATCCCGCAAAGATCTTTATGGGAGACTCCGGCTCCATGCTTTTGGGCCTGCTGCTGGCGTCCATCTCGCTTCTGGGCGATACGCCCACCAAAAGCGTCACGCTGTTTGCCGCCATCGTTCCCATGATGCTGCTGGCACTGCCCATTTTCGACACCCTGTTTGCCATCGTGCGCAGAACGGTCAACCACCGTCCCATCTTCGAGGCAGACAAGGGCCACATCCATCACAGGATCATGGCCATGGGCTTCGGGCAGCGCCGCACGGTGCTTACCCTGTACGCCATCAGCGCCATCATGGGCATCGCCGGTATCCTCTGGACCCTGAAAGCCAAGGGCCTTGCATTGGCACTGGCCTTCGTCGGCGCGCTTCTGGTCTTTATTTTCCTGGGCATCGGCATCGATGAAAACGACAAGATCGCCCGTCTGGAGAAGGAAAATATGCAGGCCTCCAGCCCCGAAACGAAATAGGCTGCTTCGGCGGATCCCTTCTCCGGCCAAAATCGCCGGAGGTCTTATATATTCCTGTAAGCTGAAAATTGAAAAGGTGGAACAATGAAAGTAATGAGCATTTTCGGGACCCGTCCCGAAGCGATCAAGATGGCTCCCCTGGTGCAGGCTCTTGAGGCCGACCCGGACATCGAATCTGTGCTCTGCGTAACCGCCCAGCATCGCAGCATGCTGGACCAGGTACTTGAGCTGTTTAATCTGACCCCGGATTACGATCTGAACATCATGAAGCCCAATCAGAGCATCTCCATGATCACCTCCAACGTGCTTCTGGGGCTGGAGCCCATTCTTGCAAAAGAAAAGCCCGATATGGTGCTGGTGCACGGCGACACCTCGACCAGCTTCGTCGCCGCTTTGGCTGCGTTCTATCAGCAGATCAAGGTGGGGCATGTAGAAGCCGGCCTTCGCACCTTCGATAAATACTCTCCCTTCCCGGAAGAGATGAACCGTCTTCTCACCGGGCGCATCGCCGAGCTTCATTTTGCGCCCACCGAAAGAAACCGTCAGAATCTTTTAAACGAAAGAGTCCGCGACAATACCATCTTCGTCACCGGCAACACGGTCATCGATGCTCTTCTGCATGTGGCCGGAAAGCCCTACGAATTTGAAGATGAGACCTTAAAGGCTCTTGATTTCGATCACAAGCGGGTCATCACCGTTACCTGCCACAGAAGAGAGAACCTGGGCGAGCACATGGCAAACATCTTTTCTGCCATTGCCGATATCGCACGGGAATTTTCCGATGTAGAGGTGGTCTATCCCATCCATCTCAATCCCAAGGTCAGAGAAGAGGCAGACCGGTATCTGGGCGGCATTCCCAACATTCACATGATCGAGCCCCTCAGCTATCAGCCCATGGTCAACCTGATGGCAAGATCCTTCTTCATCCTGACCGATTCCGGCGGTCTGCAGGAGGAAGCTCCCGCGCTGGGCAAGCCTGTTCTGGTGGTGCGCCGCGAAACGGAGCGGCCCGAGGCCGTCGAAGCCGGAACCGCGCGGCTGGCCGGGGTCGACCGGGCAACGGTATACAAGCTGGCAAAGGAGCTGCTCACCGATCAGGCGGCCTATGAAGCCATGGCGAAGGCTGTCAACCCCTACGGCGACGGACAGGCCTGCAGCCGCATCGTAGAAGCGATCAAGGCCTATTTCGAGCAGCAGTCATGAAGACCGCAAAGGAAAATCAGAAATATCTGCAGGATGTGGTCAAGGGCATGGTCATGGTAGGCCAGCTGGGCTTCAGCCTGGTAACGCCCCCTCTGGTGCTGACCCTTCTGGGGTTCTGGCTTAAGACCCGCTTTCAGCTGGGCGGCTGGATCGTGGTGCTGATGCTGTTTGTGGGCATCATGACCCTGATCAGCACCGCCAAAAGCTACTACGACGATATTTCGAAAAAAACGAAGAACAGCGGTCCGAAGCGGCCTTCGGGCATCAGCTTCACCGATCACCGCTGACGGAGGATACTACATGAAAAACAGACTCGCGCAGGTGCTGGACGATCTGGATAAGGAGGATCAGAAGCAAGACGGCTTCGAAGACGAAACTCCCCAAGAGCCCCATCCGCCCCTGACGCCCGAAGAGCAGGCCAGAGCAGACAAAGAGTCCGATCAGGCTGTTCTTAAGGAACTGAAGCATATGGCTGTGGGCTGTGTGATCTGCTCTGCCCTGACCGTCGCCGTATTCTTCGCCCTGGGAAGGCTTTCTTCCGGGGTCATTACCGGTGCCGTGCTGGGAAGCGCCTTCGCGCTTCTTAACTTCGCCTATCTGGGCCGCAGCGTGCAGGCCTCCTTGAGCATGGGCGAGCAGGGCCCCCTGTATCTGCGCAGGACCTATAACACCCGCGTTCTGCTCAGCTGCGCATGGGTGGTCTTTGCCGTAAAGGTACCCTTTATCGACGCTATTGCAGGCGTGCTTCCCCTCTTCTATCCGAGGATCACCATCTTCGGAATGCAGCTGCTGGGAATGTACAAGCCTTCAAAATAAATAAAGAAAGGAGCATGGATAATGAATCTGGACATCAAAGGCGCTCCTGTGTATTTCCGCATTCCCGTTCTGGGGGGAATACCCATCAGTGCCACTTTGGTAGTCACCTGGGGTGTGATGATCCTTCTGACAGGACTCTGTATCTGGATGACCAGCGACCTGCGCGTTACCAATATATCGAAAAAGCAGGCTGCTGCCGAAAAGCTTGTCGAGATGGCAGAAAATCTGGTGCGGACCAACATGGGCGAAAAGTGGATGAGCTTTGTGCCCTTTATCGCGACCATCTTCTCGCTGTCCATCGTCGGCAGTCTTTCGTCTCTGATCGGTCTTTGGCCTCCCACGGCAGATCTGCCCACGGAGCTGTCCTGGTCAGTCGTCGTATTTATTCTGATCACCTACTACAAGCTGAAGGCCCACGGGCTGGGCGGCTATCTGAAGAGCTTTTGCGATCCCATCTTTCTGATGGCACCCTTCAATGTGCTGGGTGAGGTATTTAAACCGGTTTCGATGGCGTTCCGTCATTTCGGTAATATCGTTTCCGGAACCGTAATCAATGCCTTGATCTACGCTTCTTTGGTCGTTGCCAACCACGCCCTGTTCGGACTTCTTCCGGGCATGATCGGCAAATGGCTTGGGGCGATCCCCTTCCTGACGGTCGGTATTCCGGCAGTCGTATCACTTTATTTCGACTGGTTCACCAGTCTCATGCAGGCATATATCTTCTGTATGCTGACCATGGTATTTATCTCAACCGCAGAAGAATAAACCATCCACAAAAAATAATGATTTCTTAGGAGGAAATGAAAATGGAAAGAGCACTTGTACTTATGGGCTGCGCAATCGGAGCAGGTCTGGCACTGATCGCCGGTATCGGCCCCGGAATCGGCGAAGGTTACACCGCAGGTAAGGCTGTAGAAGCGATCGCACGTCAGCCGGAAATGAAGGGTGACCTGACTTCCACCATGCTGCTTGGTATCGCCTGTGCAGAAACCACCGGTATCTACGGCTTTGTAACCGGTCTGCTGCTCATCTTCGTAGCACCCGGTATGTTCCTGAATCTTCTCTAAATTACAGAAGCAGAACGTAACAGAAAACAGGAGTAAAGCAAATGACTTATCAATCATTGGTGAGCTTCGAATACTGGACCTTCATCGCACAGCTTCTGAACTTTTTCCTTCAGATGTATCTGTTCAAAAGGTTCCTGTTCAAGCCCATTCAAAATATTGTCAGACAGCGTCAGGAGCTTGCCGATAATGTAATGCTTGAGGCAGAAGAAGCAAAGGCTTCCGCTTTAAAGGCACAGGAGGAATATGAAGCCCACCTGAAGAATGCCAGAGCCGAGGCCGGCGAGATCACTGCCAAGGCAATCGCATCTGCCAATCTGCTCAGCGATGAGATCGTTCTCAATGCCCATAAAGAGGCTCAGAAGACCCTCGAAAAGGCAGAAAAGACCATCGAGCTGGATAAGCAAAAAGCCATGGGAGAAGCCCGCAAGGAGATCTCCGACATGGCGGTAGAGCTTGCCTCCAAGCTGGTGCAGCGCGAGATCAGCCAGCTGGATAACCAGGCACTTATCGACCAGTTTATCGACGAGTACGGTAAAGAGTAATGACGAAGAAAGCAAAGGTTTACGGAAGCAGCCTTTATGACCTGGCTTCCGAAGAAGGTCTTTCCGAGGTGATCCTCAGCGACCTTCGGCTTGTATGCAACGCACTGGACGAGATCCCGGGCTACAGCAAGCTTCTTTCCAGCCCTGCCGTTCCCAAGAGCGAACGAAAAGAGCTGCTTTCGCAGGCATGGAAAGAGACCGTCAATCAGTATACCCTCAATTTTCTGTGTCTTCTCTGCGACGGCGAGATGATCTCCAGTCTGCCCATGTGCGCAGAGGAATATAAGCGCAGATATGACGAGGAACACAATATTCTGCAGGTAAAAGCGATCACGGCAATTCCCCTGACCGAGGATGCAAAGGCCCGGCTGGCCGCCTCCATTCTGGAGCGCACCGGCAAAAAGGCCGAGATCACGGTCAAAGTCGATGAAAAGCTGATCGGCGGCATGCGTCTTGAAATGGACGGCATTTCGTACGACGGCAGCATCAGCTATCATATGGATGCCCTGCGCAAGGCACTGCAGGAAAATAAGTAAAGGTGAAGCTATGGATTTAAGACCTGAAGATATTTCAAAGCTTATCCGTTCCCAGATCAAGAACTACGATGTAAAGATCAACCAGTCTGAAACGGGAATGGTAATCCTCATCGGTGACGGAATCGCACGGGTTTCCGGCCTGGATAACTGCATGGCCGGCGAGCTGATCGAATTCCCCGGCGGTGTTTACGGCATGGCCCAGAACCTGGAAGAAAATTCCGTATCGGTCGTTATGCTGGGTTCCGATGAGAATATTAAAGAAGGTGACAAGGTCACCCGCACCGGCAGGGTCGTTTCGGTTCCTGTAGGCGACGCCCTGATCGGCAGAGTCGTTAACTGCCTGGGCGAGCCCATCGACGGCAAGGGACCCATCGCCGCAGAGGGCTACCGCCCCATCGAGTCTCCCGCCCCCGGCATCCTGGAAAGACAGAGCGTTTTCGAGCCTCTGCAGACCGGTATCAAGGCCATCGACTCCATGATCCCCATCGGCAGAGGACAGCGTGAGCTGATCATCGGCGACAGACAGACCGGTAAGACAGCTATCGCCACCGATACCATCATCAACCAGAAGGGCAAAGACGTTATCTGCATCTACGTCGCCATCGGTCAGAAGCGTTCGACCGTTGCCCAGCTGGCCGAGATCCTGGAAGAAAACGGTGCCATGGACTATACCATCATCGTTTCCGCAACTGCCTCCGAGCCTGCTCCCATGCAATACATCGCCCCCTACGCCGGCTGCGCCATGGGCGAACACCTGATGCATCAGGGCAAGCACGTGCTCATCGTTTACGACGACCTTTCCAAGCATGCAGTCGCTTACAGAGCGCTGTCGTTGCTGATCCGCCGTCCGCCGGGGCGCGAGGCTTATCCCGGAGACGTTTTCTATCTCCATTCCAGACTTCTGGAAAGAGCTGCCAAGCTGTCCGATGAAAACGGCGGCGGTTCCCTTACCGCACTGCCCATCATCGAGACCCAGGCATCTGACGTTTCTGCCTACATTCCGACCAACGTAATCTCCATTACCGACGGTCAGATCTTCCTGGAATCCGAGCTGTTCCACTCCGGTATCATGCCCGCCATCAACCCCGGTATCTCCGTATCACGTGTCGGCGGCAACGCCCAGATCAAGGCCATGAAGAAGGTAGCCGGAAGCCTGAAGCTGCTCTATTCCCAGTACCGCGAGCTGCAGAGCTTTGCTCAGTTCGGCTCCGATCTGGATAAGAGCACCAAGGAGCGTTTGGCCCAGGGCGAACGCATCGTCGAGATCCTCAAGCAGAACAGAAACATGCCGGTCGACGTTGCTCACCAGGTATGCATCCTGTATGCCGTCATCAACGGCTACCTTGCAGAGGTTCCTGTCGAGCAGGTGCGCCGCTTCGAAGCAGAGCTGTATCCCTGGCTGTCTGCAAACCACGCCTCCCTGCTGGATAACATCCGCAAGACCGGCAAGCTGAGCGAAGCCGACGAGGAAGAGCTGAAGACTGCACTGAAAGACAAGGCAGAAGATTTCATAGCCGCACTGGCTTAGAGGTATACCTATGGCCGGAGTATCTACAAAAGCTATAAAATCAAGAATGAAGAGCATGGAGTCGACCAGGCAGATAACCAAGGCCATGGAACTGGTCGCAGCCTCCAAGCTGAGAGGTGCTCAGGAAAGAGCCCTCAATAACAGGACGTATTTCAACACCCTCTTTGAGACCATGGATATGATCTCCAAGGGCGGGTCGGAATTTCCCAGTCCCTTCATGAAGTCTCCCGAAGGAGGCAAGCCTCTTTTTATCGTCATTGCAGGTGACAGAGGCATGGCCGGAGGCTATAACAACAACGTCTTCAAGTATACTGTCAGCATGCTGCCCGAAAACGCGGTGATCTTTCCTTTGGGAAAGCGCGCCGGCGAGTATTTCAAGCGCAGCAGATGGGAATGCATTTCGGAAGCCGTGCCCGTCGCCGATATGACGGTGGGAAGCTGCTATACCGTTTCCCGTATGCTGGCGGACCAGTACCGCGAAGGCCGGTTTTCCTCGATCAGTATCGTTTATACCGAGCTGGTTTCCCTGCTGACCCAGACTCCCAGAAGCAAAGAGCTGCTGCCTGTCCGATTCAACGACGACCGCACGGTGCGCAAGGCCTCCTTTATCTATGAGGGCGGCGATCAGGCGGTATTCGACAGCATCGTTCCCGAGTACATGGCCGGTGTTCTCTACTGCGCCTTAAAGGAGGGCTTTGCCTCCGAACAGGCTGCAAGAAGAACGGCTATGGATGCTGCATCCAAGAATGCAGACGAAATGATCTCCAAGCTGACGCTCCACTACAACATGGCCCGTCAGGCTGCCATCACCCAGGAGATCACCGAGATCGTTGCCGGCAGCGAACAATAAGCAGGAAAGGAGATATTACGTTTGAGTACAAATAACATCGGCAAAGTAATTCAGATCACGGGCCCTGTTCTGGATATCAAATTCCAGGAAGACAGCCTGCCCAATCTGCTCAATGCCATTGAGATCAAAAACGGAGAGAACACTCTGATCGCAGAGGTCTCCCAGCACATCGGCGGCGGCGTGGTTCGCTGCATCGCCATGAGCTCTACCGACGGTCTGGTAAGAGGCACCGATGCGGTCGATACCGGATCCTCCATCAAGGTTCCCGTCGGCGAGGATTGCCTGGGGCACATGTTCAACCTTCTCGGCGAGCCCCTCGACGATTACCAGGTGCCTGCTGAAGCGCCCCGTCTTCCCATTCACCGTCCGGCACCCTCTTATGAGGACCAGGCAAGCTCCACCGAGATCCTGGAGACCGGTATCAAGGTCATCGACCTGATCTGCCCCTACGCAAAGGGCGGTAAGATCGGTCTGTTCGGCGGCGCAGGTGTCGGAAAGACCGTTCTGATCCAGGAGCTGATCTACAACATCGCCACCGAGCACAACGGTTATTCCGTATTCACCGGTGTCGGCGAGCGTTCCCGCGAAGGAAACGACCTCTACTACGAAATGAAGGAATCCGGCGTTCTGGCAAAGACCGCCATGGTATTCGGTCAGATGAACGAGCCTCCCGGGGCCCGTATGAGAGTCGGCCTTTCCGGTCTGACCATGGCAGAATACTTCCGTGATGAAAAGCATCAGGATGTTCTGCTGTTCATCGACAACATCTTCCGCTTTACCCAGGCTGGTTCCGAGGTATCGGCGATGCTGGGCAGAATGCCTTCTGCCGTAGGCTATCAGCCGACCCTGGCCACCGACATGGGCGCTCTGCAGGAGCGAATCACCTCCACCAAGAACGGCTCCATCACCTCCGTTCAGGCGGTCTATGTTCCCGCAGACGACCTTACCGACCCGGCTCCCGCAACCACCTTTACCCATCTGGATGCCACCACCGTTCTTGACAGAGGCATCGCTTCGCTGGGTCTGTATCCTGCGGTCGATCCTCTGGACTCCACCTCCAGAATCCTGTCTCCCGACGTTGTCGGCCAGGAGCACTACGATGTGGCCCAGTCCGTCATCCGCATTCTGCAGCGCTATAAGGAGCTGCAGGACATCATCGCCATCATGGGTATGGACGAATTGTCTGAGACCGACAAGCAGATCGTTAACAGAGCCCGTAAGGTGCAGAGATTCCTGTCGCAGCCCTTCCACGTTGCGGAGCAGTTCACCGGTATGCAGGGCAAGTATGTTCCTGTCAAGGAGACGATCCGCGGCTTTAAGGAGATCATCGAAGGCAAGTACGACGATATTCCCGAAGCGGATTTCCTGTTTGCCGGCACCATTGATGAAGTCGTAGCAAAGGCAAAGGGAACTGCCAATGAATAATTTTCAGCTGAAGATCGTAAGCCCGGACGGCTGCCTTTACGAAGGGGAAGCCCAGCTGATCACCCTTATGACCACCCAGGGCGAGGTTTCGATTCTGGCGCATCACACCGAATACGTTGCCTCCATCGGAATGGGAAGAGCCACTGTGGTTACCGAAGAAGGCCGGCGCTACGGCGCCTGCATCGGCGGTATGCTGATGGTTGCCGAAAATAAGGTGAACATCGTTGCCACCACCTTCGAGTGGAAGGAAGACATCGATGTAGAAAGAGCGAAGGCTGCTCTTGCTTACACAGAGGCTGAGCTGGCAAAGGATGGTCTGGATGAGACCAGAAGAACGCTGCTCGAGGCAAAAAAGCACAGAGCAAAGGTTCGCCTTGCCGTGGCAGAAAACTAAACAAACAAACAGAAAAGCCCTCCGGCCGTTATGCCGGAGGGCTTTTTGGTGCGTTTGGGATGGGGGAAGTCGGCCCCGCGGGCCTCTACTCTTTCAATGCCTCTTCTACCTCGCTGCGGTAGGGAATGGAGGGCACTGCGCCTGCTCTGGTGACGGCGATGGCCGATGCCTTGGCCGCCATTTTCAGGATCTGCGAAATGCCCAGGCCCTCTGCCAGACCGGCCAGGAAGTAGCCGGTAAAGGTGTCTCCTGCTGCGGTGGTATCCACCGCCTTAACGGGAAAGCTGGGCTGAAAATATTGATGCTCTTCATCGGAATAGATGGCGCCGTCGACCCCCAGGGTCAGCACGATGCGGGCATGGGGAAAGCGACTTCTCATTTCGCTTAAGATGCTCTGGCTGTCGGTAAAGCCGGTCAGCTGCTTTCCTTCCACCTCGTTGAGCAGAAAGATGCTGATCTTGTTCATGTCTACCCCATCCAGCTTTTCGTTGAAGGGCGAAGGGTTGAGAGCGATCTGCATGCCCTTTTCGTATGCCTTGTCGACGATATAGGGCAGCAGGTTGACCTCGTTTTGCAGCAGCAGAATATCCTTTGCCTCGAAGTGGCTCAGCACGCTGTCCACATAGGCCTCGGTGAGACGCTGGTTGGCACCGCCGTACAGCAGAATGCTGTTCTGGGCATGCTTATCGATCTGAATGATGGTGTGGCCCGTCTTGTCGTCTACCGTTTCGATGAAGTCGCTGTGCACGCCGTATTCGTTGCAGGCCTCAAGAAATGGCTGGCCGTCGTCTCCGATCATGCCGCCCTGATAGACCTCAACGCCGGCCTTGGCCAATGCGCAGGACTGGTTCATGCCCTTGCCGCCCAGATAAAGTGTTACCTGACCGGTGGCTTCGGTCTCGCCGGGCTGGATGATGTGGTCTACACTGTAAACGTGATCCAGGTTCATGGATCCGATATTTAAAACCTTCATTTTAAAGCCTTTCTGTTACTTGGCGTTTTCTGCGGTGATCAGCGTTACCTCGACGGGAACCGCCTTGGGAATGGCTTCGCCGTTGATCAGCTTGACCGCATTTTCGACAGCCGCAGAGCCGATGAGAGCGGGCTGCTGGGCGATGGTAGCTGCCATTCTGCCTGCCTTGATGGCTTCGATGGCATCGTCGGTGGCATCAAAGCCGACCACCAGCACCT
>JABUTE010000115.1 GCA_021443825.1 Bacillota bacterium | reverse complement strand
CTTGGCATAGAGGGCATCCTTTTCCTTCATGATATCGTAAAGCTTTTTGTTGCCCTGAATGACCGTATCCAGAACGGTGAATTCATCGAATTCGAAATGATCCTGCTTTAAGACGGACATGCGGGTGTTGGGGCGGATGGCGACGGTGCCGGTAGTGGGCTCCAGATTGCCGGAAAGGATCCGTAAAAAGGTGGATTTTCCTGCGCCGTTGGCACCGATGATGCCGTAGCAGTTGCCCTGGGTAAATTTCAGGTCCACATCCTTAAACAGGGTCTGTCCGCTGAAGTTCATGCTTACGTTCTGTACTGTTAACAACTGTATTCTCCTATATCATCTATGTATATGCTGCAGTGAAATTACGGTCAACGGATGCCTGACGCACATCCGCTTTAAGCCAAAGTATTATATTTCATCCGGCGCCTTTGCACAAGCAGAAATTCCCTTCCCCGCAGAGCAGACAAAAGCCGCCCGGCAGGATCCAAGGATCGCGGGCGGCTTTGCATCAGCCGTTAGCAGGAAAGCTGAAATTCGTAGGCTTTGGAATAATCCATCCGCAGCCACAGCTTTAAGGTGAGCTTATCCAGATTATAGATGGCGCTCCACTGGGTGAAGCCCCGGTCGCTGGCGTTGCGGCAATCCTGCGAGCAGAGAGCCAGTGCATGCATGGTCATGTCTTCGGGCATGCCGTTGAACCGGTATTTGTCGACCGCGGCCTGAACGATGGCCTTGCGCTCAAAGCCCATGCCGAAATGATCGCCGCGGCCCAGGTAGTAGTTGGTGCTGCAGCATTCGTCCAAAACGACCAGCTGATCGTCGATCCATTCCAGCACAACGGTCTTTCCGCTGCGATCGGTGATAAGTACATGATAGTCGGAGCCGGGCAGCGGCGTAATGACATTGACACTGCCTGCCATGGCAACGGCTTCGTCGGTGGTGGCGCAATAGTCGGTCATCATGCGCATCAGAATGGTATGAAAGACCGTCTTCTTCGCCGGATCGTTCTGCTTTACCCCGAACCTTTTTCTGGCGATCCAGGTCTTTTTGTCTGCCGTATTGACGGCATAGGCGTTGCGCTTCGTTCTGGGATTGGTGCGGCTGGGAATATCGCCCGGCTTTTCAAAGATCTCGACATCGGCCCTTTCTTCTTCGGTCAGCTCTTCCACCGCTTTGTAGGGAACCTCTTCCCAGTCGCTTTCTACCGGCAGCGCCATGATGGAAACGGCAAGTCCGGCCTCGTTGATGGCATCCATGCAGATAAACGGAGCCAGCGCGACCGGCGAAATGTCGGTCTTTCCGTCGTCCAGGGTACCCTCGAAAATGGAGCCGTGGGGATTATCCAGGAAGAAGCCGTCGGCCAGCGCAAGGGACCGGTACATCGCCTTGGGATTGTTTCCTTTGATCAGAATGCAAAGACCCGTCACCTCGGTGTCGGGAGCTTTTTCATTGAATTTGAAATGCTTGTAATCGTAATTTCTGCCCATGATGGCTTCTTTTGCCAGATTGCGGCTGACAAAGGTGGAGCATCCGGGTTCTGCCAGCTTATTGGCAAATTCCTGCAGCTGGTAATAGTCGGCGTCGTAGTCGACGGAATAGAACCAGCCCTTTTCATCGACCCGCTTTACGGTATCGAGCACGGCATGAAATTCTGCGGGGAACGGCATCTTATGGGGATTTGACATGTGGAGCCTCCTTTCGTTGCGGATCAAACGCTACTTGCAAAGCTCGGCGACCACCTGGCTGATGACCTTGCCGTCGGCCTTGCCCTTCAGCTCTGCCATGACGGTCTTCATGATCAGCCCCTTGTTTTTCGTCGCGAGCACCTCTGCGAATTTTTCTTCCAGAACAGCCTTGACCTCGTCTGCCGAGAGCATCTTCGGCGCAAATTCCTGGATGATGGCCAGCTTTGCCTTGTATTCGGTCAGCAGGTCTTCTCTGGATGCGGGACAGGTGTCGATCTGTTCGGTGGTAGATTTCATCTCCTTCATGATGGTGGCGTTGACCAGCTCTTCGGTGATATTATCTCTGCAGCCCTGATCGATGGCATTCTTTTTTACGGCAGCGACCAGCAGAGAAATGACTTCCTTTCGTTCTGCCTGATGGGCCTTCATTGCTTCGATCATGGCTTTTTGTAATGCTTCAAGCGTCATAATATAGTACCTCCTTTATGCATTACGGCAACGGGGAGCACCCCTTTGCCGATCGAAATCGATCATATAGATGCTATCAGTATATCTTACAAACAGATGAAATAAAACGGATTTTTGACGGATCCGTCCGCAGCCCTCGCAAAGCAGCAAAAAAAGCCATAAAAAATCCGGCCCGTTGCGTGACCGGATCCTGCTCCTTTTATTGATCGGTATATTGACTGAGATAGCCCTGCTCCTTCAGCAAACGGTAAAGCGTCGGGTCCAGATGAAAGGTCTCCATCAGCTCCCGCACCTCGGCAAAGCATTTTTCTTTGACGGTCTCTTTTTTGCCCAGCGAAATGCGCCTTGGGGCATTTTCGCTTCGAACGGCCCGGATCAGCAGGTTCTTGGGGGTATTCTCGAAATCGACGAATTCCATCAGATGGGTCTTGTAGCCGCAGCATTCCAGCAGGTTGCAGCGGATAGCGTCGGTCATCAGGGCCATGGTGCGCTCCTTTACGATGCCGTAGCGACCGATGATCTGCATTTTCTCTCCTTTAAACTGGCTGTTCAGCTCGTGCTGACAGCAGGGAACGGAAAAGATCCGGCGTGCCTTCCAGCGGATGGCATGATACAGGGCATAGTCGGTGGCGGTATCGCAGGCGTGCAGGGTGATGATCATGTCGGCAGGAACATCATCGGCATAGGCGCCGATATCGCCTACCATGAAATGAAGAGAATCGTAGCCGTACTTTTTCGCTGCCGCGTTGCATTTGCGGATCACGTCCTCTTTCAGATCAAGGCCGATCATGTTGACGCGATAATGCCTGATCTCGGTCAGAAAATAATACAGCACAAAGGTGAGGTAGGATTTTCCGCAGCCGAAATCGATGACCTTAAGGGGCCGGCTTTCATCGGGCTTCTCTTTTTTTAAGGAATCGTCGACGATCTCAAGAAACCGGTTGATCTGCCGATACTTATCGTACATGGGGGCTGCCACCTTGCCCTCTTTCGTGAAGATTCCCATATCAACCAGTGGGGGAATATTGGTTCCCTCGACAAGAAAATACTGTTTTTTCCGGTTGTGGGCCGTCGACTCTTCGGGCATGCCGGATGTTCTGGCCGGATTTTTCGAATAAGAGACCTTTCTCTTCTTCGTAAGGCGGATCTGATATTCGAATTCTTTCGACCAGGCATTCAGCTGCAGAAACGTGTCTGCCAGCAGCTCTTCGCAAAAGGTCTGCACCTCTTCCTTTTTCAGGTTTCGGTGAAAAACCTGGGTCTTCGTATAGCTTTCGGCCTGGTAATACTCCTGTTTTTTCAGGATATTGACTTTAATATAAGGGGTCTCTTTCAAAGAGGGCTTGCTCAGCACCAGCTTGTAGGCATCGCCGGCAAGGATCTGCGCGACCGAAGACCGAATATCATTTTCCATAGGCTTCCTGTTTCTGCGCCCCTTCTGCGCCGCACTCGTATTCCAGATCGGAGAGCAGCTCCTGATTCAATACGGTCAGAAGCTTTGTCAGGGTGTGCAGCTCTTCGTCGGTAAACTGGTATTGCACCCGCTTGATGATCTCCTTCAGATATTGATAGCTCTTGTTGTAATACTCGTAATACAGCGGAGTGACCTCAAGATAATACTTGCGTTTGTCGCCTTCCGCGCGGACCTTGTTCAGATAGCCCTTATGGATCAGATTATTGACCTTGTCGGCCGCATTTGCGGAGGAAAAGCTCATGAACCGCGCAAACTGGCTTACCGTCGGCTTGCCCAGGGCATGGATCGCCTCCATGCAAAAAGTCTCGACGATGGTGAGTGCATTTCCCGATTCGCTGTCTTTTTTAAAAGCCTCTTTATAGAAATGCATTTTAAATTTTGTATAAACATTTAAGAAAGCTTCGTATAGCATGATCTTCCTCCTAATGTTTAAATATAGCATTTTCTACTCCCCGATTGCAAATGTAAGTTCCGCCGTGGCCGCGATTTTGCCTGCGACCGCAGCCTGCGCCCTTCCGATGCCGACGGGGCCTTTTCGTGCGATGATCTCGCAGGAGAGCTCCAGCACATCGCCCGGCTCCACCTGCTTTTTAAAACGGGCATTTTTGATGCCGCCGAAATAGACGATCTTCCCTTTGTATTCGTCCTGCGACAGCAGCGCTACGGCCCCGGTCTGGGCAAGGGCTTCGATGATGAGAACGCCGGGCATTACCGGTTTGCCCGGAAAATGACCCATAAAATGCATTTCGTTGGCGCTGACGCACTTGATACCCTTCGCCCATTCTCCCGGCTTCATATCGGTGATCCGGTCGACCAGCAAAAATGGATACCTGTGGGGCAGGATCTTCTGTATCTGACTGGAATTCAGTTCCATAACAGCCTCCTTATTCGTACTTTTTAAAGATGATGGATGCGTTGTGCCCGCCGAAGCCCAGGGAGTTAGACATGGCATAATGCAGGACCTGCTTTCTTCCCTCGTTGGCTACGATGTCCAGATCGCATTCAGGGTCAGGCTCTTTGTAATTGACCGTGGCGGGAACAAAGCCCTCTTCCACCGCCTTTGCCAGAATAACGCCCTCCACGGCGCCGCTGGCCCCCAGCAGATGGCCGGTCATGGCTTTGGTGGAGCTGATGCAAAGGGTCTTCGCGTGCAGACCGAAGGCCAGCCTGACGGCCCTCGTCTCGCCTGCATCGTTAAGGTGGGTAGAGGTTCCGTGGGCGTTGATATAATCGATGGCTTCCGGCCCGATACCCGCATCCCCCATGGCCATGGTCATGCAGTCGGCTGCTCCGCTTCCGTCCTCCAAAGGGGCGGTGATATGATAGGCATCGCAATTGGCCCCGTAGCCTGCCACCTCGCAATAGATATGAGCACCTCTCTTTCTGGCATGCTCCAGCTCTTCCAGCACCAGGATGCCGGCGCCTTCCCCCATAACGAAGCCGCTGCGCTCTTTGTCAAAGGGAATGGATGCCCGCAGAGGGTCGGTCGCCGTGGTAAGAGCCTTCATGGAGGTAAAGCCGCCGATGCCCAAGGGGGTAATGCTGGCCTCGGCGCCTCCTGCCAGCATCACGTCGGCATAGCCATCCCGTACATAATGAAAAGCATCGCCGATGGCATTGGTGCCTCCGGCGCAGGCCGTGACCACGCAGCTGCACATGCCCTTTAAGCCGAAGCGAATGGCGATATTGCCTGCCGCCAGATTGGAAATGGCCATGGGAATAAAAAAGGGAGAGACCCGGTCAAAGCCCTTTTCCAGCCCTTTTTCTGTTTCCTGCTGAATGGTGCCCAGACCGCCGATGCCGCTGGAGACAATGACGCCGAACCGCTTCGCATCGGGGATCTCGCCCGTAAAGCCGCTGTCTTGCATGGCTTCACAGGCGGCATAGACCGCATATTGGGTATACAGATCCATCCTGCGGGCCGCTCTTTTATCGATATAGATTTCCGGATCGAAGTCCTTCACCTCGGCCGCCAGAGTCACACTGCGCCCTGTGGTATCGTAGCGGGTGATGGGCGTGATACCGCAGCGGCCCTGCTGCACCGAATGCCAGAGCGCGTTTGTGTCGTTTCCGATGGGAGATACGGCTCCCAGGCCTGTAATAACTACTCTTCTCATATGGCAAGACCTCCGTCGATCACAAGCACCTGTCCGGTGATGTAGCGGCTATCCTCCGATGCCAGAAAGGCAGCTGCCGCTGCGATGTCGTCGGCGCTTCCCATATAGCCCATGGGGATCTGCTTTTCCATCGCCTCCTTTGCCTGATCGGGCATGGCAGAGGTCATGTCTGTTTCGATCATGCCGGGAGCCAGAGCGTTGACCCGGATGCCCCGGGAGGCCACCTCTCTTGCAAGAGACTTGGTCATGCCGATGACGGCTGCCTTGCTGGCGGCATAGTTGATCTGGCCGGCATTTCCTTTTACCCCTACGATGCTGCTCATGTTGATGATGCTGCCGCTGCGCTGCCTGAGCATGATCTTTGAAACGGCCTTCAGCATATGAAAGGTGCCGTAGGCGTTGGTCTTCAGCACCGCATCAAAGTCGTCTTCCGTCATGCGAAGCAGCAGGTCATCTCTGGTGATGCCTGCATTGTTGACCAGCACGTCGATCGCTCCGAAGGCTGCCTTCACCTGCTCCGCTGCCGCAAGGCAGGCAGACGGGTCGCTCACGTCGGCTTTGATGCAGAGCACCTGGGCGCCCAGCGCCCTGCAGGCTTCTTCTGTTTTGGCTGCCTCTTCCGGGCGGCTGGTATAGGTAAACGCGATGTTCATGCCCTCCTTTGCCAGGCGAAGGCAGATGGCTCTTCCGATGCCTCTGCTTCCTCCGGTGATGAGGGCTGTTTTTTTCTTTTCCATGGCTTATTTCTCCTGTTCGTTGAGCAAGCGATCCAGATCATCTGCATTCTGAAGGGTGACGACTGAGCATAAGATTCCCATTTCCTTTGCTTTTCGGCGGCAAAAGCCGGAAAGGGCATCTCCCGGACCGATCTCGATAAACCGGTCGACGCCGCTTTGCAGCAGCGCCTGCAGACAGTCTTCAAAGCGAACGCTGCTGCTGACCTGCTGTTTCAAAAGAGCCTTCAGATACTGCCCCTCTTTATAAAAGGAACCGGTCACATTGAGGGCTACCGGGATCCGGGGCGTTTGTAACCGGACCGGCTGCAGGAACTCGCCCAGCCGCTCCCCAGCCTCTTTTAAAAACGGGGTATGGAAGGGAGCGCTGACCGCAAGGCGCACACACCGTCTGGCGCCCATGGCCCTTGCCGCTTCTTCCGCGGCAGCAACGGCCGGTTCTTCTCCGCTGATCACATACTGGCCCGGGCAGTTATAGTTGGCAACGCAGACGAAGCCCTTTTCTTCGGCAGTTCGGCAGCATTGCTCCACCTGCTGCGCAGAAAGCCCGAGCACAGCGCTCATGGCGCAGGAATACTTTTCTGCGGCCTCGGCCATGACTTTTCCGCGGTAAGTGACCAGCCTGCAGCAGGTCTCTTCATCAAAGACGCCGGCGGCATACAGGGCGCCGTATTCTCCCAGGCTCAGGCCGGCGGCCGCCTGGGGCTCGATGCCATTTTCCTTCAGCACCTGGGTGACCCCCATGGCAAAAAGCGCCATGCAGGGCTGGGTATAGCGGGTGTCGGAAAGAAGACCCCTGGGATCTTCAAACATCATCTGCTTGGCATCAAAGCCGGGATCCAGCCGGTCCAGCAGACTGCGAAAGGCGGGATATTCTTCGTACAGATCTTTTCCCATACCGGCGAACTGGCTGCCCTGGCCGGCATATAAAAATGCGGTCTTCGTCATCACAGTGCCTCTTCCTGTGCCTGCAGTATAGCCAGCGTCTTTTTTGCGCCGGATACGATGTCCGCAAAGATCTCTTCCAAAGAGCGGATCTCGTTCACCTGACCGCAGACCTGGCCGGCCATCAGCGAGCCGGTTTTGGTGTCGCCTTCAAAAACGGCTCTTCGCAGCGAACCCAGGGTATAGGTCTCCAGCTCCATCTTGTCTGCGCCCTCTTTTTCCCGTTTGACATATTCTCTTGCCATCTGGTTCTTCAGGATCCGCACCGGGGTTCCGGCGATGCGTCCGGTAACGACGGTATCGTTGTCGGACGCCTTCAGAATGGCATTCTTGTAATTCTCGTGGATCGGGCATTCCTTTGAAGCCAGAAGGCAGGTTCCCACCTGCACCCCGCAGGCCCCCAGCGCCAGCGCTGCGGCAAACTGTCTGCCGTCCGCGATGCCGCCCGCTGCGATGACGGGAACATCGACTGCATCGACGATCTGGGGAACCAGCGCCATGGTGGTCATCTCGCCCACATGGCCGCCGCTTTCGCAGCCTTCCGCGATCACAGCATCCGCGCCTTCCTTCACCAGCTTTTTCGCGATGACCGTGCTGGAGAGTACCGGGATCACCTTGCAGCCGGCAGCCTTCCAGGCAGGCACATACTTGCCCGGCATGCCGGCTCCTGTGGTGATGACAGGCACCTTCTCTTCCGCCAGGATCTGCGCAATGGCATCTGCCTGCGGGTTCATCAGCATCACATTGACGCCAAAAGGCTTATCGGTCAGGCTGCGGCATTTTTGGATCTCTTGGCGCAGCAGCTCGGCGGGCATTCCTCCGGTAGCGATGATGCCCAGGGCTCCTGCGTTAGAGCAGGCTGCTGCGAATTCTGCCGTGGCGATGTTGGCCATGCCGCCCTGAATGATGGGATATTTTGTTCCCAGGATCGTATTGAGCATTGGTTTCATAGAGAACTCCTTTCATCAAAGCTGAAGCAGCGCGCCGCCCCAGGTGAGTCCGGCACCGAAGCCCACCGTCAGAAGGGTGCGACCGCTTTGCAGCAGCCCTTTTTCATCCATCTCGGCAAGAGCGATGGGAATGCTGGCCGCCGAGGTGTTTCCGTATTCCCCGATATTGATATAAAAACGGCCTTCCAGACCCGGATATTTCTTCTTTACGGCGTCGATGATCCGGCTGTTCGCCTGATGACACACGATGTGGTCGATGTCGGCCGGAGCCTTCCCCGCAAGTGCGCAGACCTGATCGATGGCCTGCGGAATCGCTTTTACCGCAAACCGGAACACCTCCGGTCCGTTCATCCGGATGAGGGAAGGCTCTGTCTTCTGTTCCGGGCAGAACACATCTCTGCCGCAGTTGATGCCGGGGCAGGAAAGCCATTCCTCGTTTCCCCGCGTCCAGACCTGCCAGAAGAATGTCTGTTTCGCCGATGGCTCCAGCCGGATCACCGCAGCCCCCGCCCCGTCGCCGAACAGCATGCCGGTGCTGCGGTCCGACAGCTCCAGGATCCTGGAAAATTCTTCGCAGCCGATGATCAGGGCATATTCGCCCATGCCCGATGCCAGCAGTGATGCGGCTGTTCCCAGACCGTAGATAAAACCGGTGCAGGCAGCGGAAAGATCGGCTGCATAGACATGTTCCGAAAGACCCAGCGCACCGACGGTCATGGCCGCAACGGAAGGAAAGGCATAATAGCCGGTGGAGGTCGCCGCAAGCACGACGCGGATCTTCTCTCTGGTAAAGGAGGGATCCTTTTCTGCCTGCTCGATCGCCTGCTGCGCGGCCTGCGCGGCCAGCGTCAGGATGTTCTCTTCGGTGCACAGATACCGCTGCCGGATGCCGGTATGGCTTTCGATCCATTCCCGGCTGGTCTGCATGTAGTTTTCCAGTTCTTCGTTGGTAAGAAGGCGGCAGGGAAGCGCTTTTCCCGTGCCCGCCAGTTTCATTCCGTATGTCATGCGTTGGGGGCCTCCTGCGATCGGACGGCCGGGCCGGTAAAGCGGCGGTAACGGTCAGTGCGAAGCCGAAGCAGCGCCTTTGTTTTCAGCGGGCAAAGCTCGGTTAAGGCCTTGCGCAGGGTATCATCCACATTCTGAAAGAGGGCCTCCCCTTCTCCGATGATCCCGTCGCAGATCCCCACGGAAAGCAGCTCTTCTGCCGTCAGCTTCATCGCCTGGGCCGCCTCGGGCGCCCGCTGGGCATCCTTCCAGAGAATAGCGGCAAAGCCCTCCGGCGAAAGAACGGAATAGATGGCATTTTCCAGCATATAGACCCGGTCTCCCGCAGCAAGCGCAAGGGCACCGCCGCTTCCTCCTTCGCCCGTAATGACCGAGACGATAGGAACCGTAAGGCCGGAAAGGCAGGCCAGACTTTCTGCGATGGCAGCTGCCTGGCCCTTATTTTCCGCCTCGATGCCCGGATAGGCTCCGGGCGTATCCACAAAGCAGATAACAGGTCTGCCGAACTTTTCGGCCTGCTTCATGGCTCTGATCGCTTTTCGGTAGCCTTCCGGTCCGGACATGCCGAAATTGAAGCGAATATTTTCTTCGGTGGTATGACCCTTCCTGTGGCCGATAACAGTGACAGGAAGGCGATGAAAAAAACCGATGCCGCACAGAATGCTGCCGTCGTTTTTTCCAAGGCGGTCGCCGCAGATCTCGACAAAGTCCTCAAAAAGAGCGCTCACATAGGCGTCCACCGAAGGACGGGCCGGATCTCTTGCTGCTTTGACCCTGTCGTAGGCAGTGATCGAATGCTCCATATCCTTATTCCTCCTCCCTGAAAAACGCTGCTCCATCTTTTACCGGTCGGTTCAGCCGCAGCAGCCGGGCGATGGCTTCCTTCTGCCTTTTTCGCGGAAGAAGAAGGTCGATCATCCCGTTTTCCAGCTGCCATTCGGCCCGCTGAAACCCCTCCGGCAAGGTGCCGCCGATGGTCTGGGTGATGACTCTTGGCCCGGCAAAGCCGATGAGAGCCCCCGGTTCCGCCGCGATGATATCGCCAAGAAAGGCAAAGCTTGCGCTGACGCCTCCCATGGTGGGGTCGCAAAGCACCGTAAGGAAAAAGCCTCCCGCGTTTTTAAACCGTTCGACGGCCGCCGCGGTAGAAGCCATCTGCATCAGCGAAAAGATGCCCTCCTGCATGCGGGCGCCGCCGCTGCAGCAGAAGATCACCAACGGCAGCTTTTTTCTCGCCGCGTGCTCGGTCAGAGTGCAGACGGCGTGGCCCACAGCGGTGCCCATGCTGCCCATAAAAAAGCGGCTGTCCATTACAGCCACCGCTGTTTCCAGTCCGTCGATGCGGGCGGTTCCGCACACGATGGCATCCTTTTGCTGCGTCTTGCTTCTTGTCGCCGACAGCCTGCCCCTGTATTCGGGAAACTCCAGGGGATCGTCCTTCGGCGCCCGGATCCGAAGCTCACGAAAACTGCCATCGTCGCAGACCAGCGCAAGGCGGTCCTGCGGCGTCATGGGCAGATAGGCTCCGCAGGAGGGACAGATGAAGGTCTCTTCCTGCGCCTGTTCTTTGGAAAAGACCCCTCCGCACCCTTTGCAGGTCAGCAGCTCTGCCGGGGCCGTCTTTCGCACCGAGGTAAAAAAAACCTGCAGCGCGTGCTTTTTTCTTACATAAACATCATTGATATCCATCAGGATCCTTTCGAGGCGCTCAGCTGCGCCTCTTTTAAGAAGAGTTCGTTTTTCTCCCAGAAGGAGGTATCGTAGCCGCCCAGAACGAAATCCGGCCGGTAAAGCAGCAAAAGCATCTCGCTCAGATTGGTGCTGACCCCTTCGATGACCAGCTCCGCAAGCGCGCTTCGCATGCGGTAAACGGCCTGCCGGCGGCTTTCGCCGGTAACGATGATCTTAGCGATCATGGAATCGTAAAACGGACTCACCTCGTCGCCCTCGTAAAGACTGCTTTCGATGCGCACCCCCAGCCCCTGAGGAAAGTGGAGCATGGTGATTTTGCCCGGGCTTTTGGCGTTGATCCGGCATTCGATGGCATGGCCGCGAAACAGGACCTGCTCCTGGGTCAGGGGCAGCTTTTTGCCGGCTGCAGACCGGATCTGCAGCCGGATCAGATCAAGCCCGCAGATGCTTTCCGTAACAGGATGCTCCACCTGGATGCGGGTGTTCATCTCGATAAAATAGAAATGATCATCCCGATCGACAAGAAATTCTACGGTTCCCACGCTGTCGTAGCCGCAGGCCTTTGCCGCGCGGACCGCAGTTTCTGCCATCTCGCTGCAAAGAGCATCCGAAAGACCGAAGGCAGGAGCTTCCTCCAGCAGCTTTTGATGGTACTTTTGGATGGAACAGTTGCGCTCTCCCAGATGGATCACATTGCCGTATTTGTCGGCTGCCAGCTGGATCTCGATATGACGGGGGTCGGTGATCAGCTTTTCCAGATAGACATCGCCGCAGCCAAAGGCCTTTTCTGCCTCCTGTACGGCCTGGCGATAGGCGACCTCCAGTTCTTTTGGCCCATAGGCGGCACGCATGCCCTTTCCCCCGCCGCCGGCAGAGGCCTTGATGAGCACCGGATAACCGATCTTCTGCGCAACAGCCTTTGCTTCCTCTGCGCAGGAAAGGACTCCTTCCGAGCCTGGAACGAGAGGAATCCCGTGGCGTTTCACCAGCTCTCTTGCCGCCTGCTTATCGCCCATCAAAGCGATGATGGAAGGCGAAGGACCGATAAAGGTGAGCCCTGCCCTTTCGCATTTGAAAGCAAATTCGCTGTTTTCCGATAGAAAGCCGTAGCCGGGGTGAATGGCATCGCAGCCAGTCTTGAGCGCGATCTCGATGATCAGATCCTGCTGCAGATAAGAATCGACGGCGCTTTCCGGACCGATGCACAGGCTTTCGTCTGCCAGCATCACCGGAAGGGACCTTCTGTCTGCCCGGGAATAGATGAGCAGAGTCTGGATCTTCAGCTCCTTGCAGCAGCGGAGGATGCGAAGAGCGATCTCGCCCCGGTTGGCGATCAGGATCTTTTTAAACATCCGTCTTCTCCAGATACATCAGCGGCTGATCCAGGCCGACCAGCTGCCCGTTGTTTACGGCGATGGTCTTTACGATGCCCGCATAAGGGGATCGGATCTCGTTGATCATTTTCATGGCTTCGATGATGCAGACCACCTGGCCCTTCGCAACGGCAGCGCCTGCATTGACAAAGGCGTCTGCCTCTGGGGAGGCCGCCCGGTAGAAGGTTCCTGCCAGCGGTGCTTTGATAGGAAGAGCTTCTTCTTCCGTCTTTTCTTCTTCCGGCTCTTCCAAAGGCCGCGGAAACCGTGTTCCGGGGGGCGTGGCGGCCGAAAGCTCCGTTACATAAGCCTTTTTCAGCGAAAATGAGAATTCGCCCTTTTGTATCTGCATTTCGCTTGCTTCGGACCGGTCAAAGCGGTCCCACAGCCGTTCGATCTCTTTCAGGTCCATAAAGCTTATGCGACCGCGCGTGCGATGAACGAGGCGATATCGGTTACAGTGCGGAAGTTCTCCAGCTCTTCCTGGGGAATGGTGATGGAATATTCTTCCTCCAATGCCATGCCGATCTCTACCGCATCCAGCGAATCGATCTGCAGATCCATTTTCAGGTCCGCCTGGGGAAGGATCTTTTCTTCGTCGATTCCGGTCACGTCGTTGATGATCTCTACGATCTTTTTCATATTCATTGCATTCGTCTCCTTTTGTTGTTAAACACTTTTAGATAAATATCTTTATCTAATTATATTTCGCTAAATATATTTAGATAAATTACTTTAGCGAAATAGTACTCTTTATCGTCGCCCTTGTCAACCGGTTTTCTTCAGATCATGATTTCTTCACAGACCCGGACTGCAGATGGGCATAGAAAAAACCGTTGTCAGCATTGCGATCGCAATACCGGCAACGGTTCATGGATTCGGCTTTATGAAATTATTTTCTTTTACAGCTCTTTATACAAGGAGTATTGATATTGCTCCTTGATGCCCGGCGTTCGCACCGAGATATCGATGGCATGAATGACCTGCTCTGTCAGATATTGCGCCCCTTGCGGGTCGTTTTGAAGAGCCAACACAAGACGCTCCGCCATGGATGAGATATGGCTCCACGCCTCCTCCTGCTTTTGCGTTTCATAGATCTCATCGATCACGCCGATCTCCGCGATCAGATCGCCGCTTTCTTCTTCATAGCCGAACCGCAGCAGGCTGATCCGAAAGGTATAGTCCTCTTCCTGCCCATTTGCTTCTTTGATGATCTGCTGCAGTTCATTATAGAAAAGGGTCTGCACATAAAGCTCATCCTGGGGGATCGTTCTGGCAGGATGCGGATTACTGTCGATCGAGATGACCAGATCCGGCGAGGCGAATCCCTTATCGTAGCGATATTGCCCTTCTTCGTTTTCAAAGCGCACCTGAATGCCGTGAACACAGCTGCTGCGATCGAAGGCAAAAACCTTACGGCGAAACCCCTCATACAGAGTGCCCCAGCCGTCCTCATTCTTTTGATCTTTGCTGACGGTCACGGTAAACACCAGATCGGTATTATTGGAAAGGCGGATGTTATTTCCGTGATCCATCAACAGCGGATCGACCTGTATTTCCATAAGCTGCGCCTTGACCACATGGTTTTCTTTATTTTCTGCGGCCCAGGATTCGGCAGCTTCCTGAAAGGTGGCAAAAAGCTCTTCTTTCGGCAAGGCCTCCATGGTCTCTGCCGTTTTTTCCGTCGGGACGATGCCGCAGGAAGCAAGTGCCGAAAGCAGCGACAGTATCATGATCGTCACTATGACTCCCCTCACAATTTTGTTATTCATGTGAATACCTCCCTTCATTCAGTCATTTTGTTTCTAATTGTATCATATCCTCTCAGCAGCTGCAATTCCAATTGCACCGGATGAAGATCCTAGAAATGTTCCTGCCCATTCAACAGAAACAGAACCTCTATCTTATCGGTATTCTCCCTTTGCCGAATCTGACAGAGACGCCCTGCACGATCACCTTCTGAGGCGATATCCTTTTTTCTGTCAACTGCCTGCATCCGCAACGAAATATGAACAGTCATTCCCATACAAAAAGCGCACAGGCCGAAGTCTGTGCGCCGTCAACTCATTTCGATCGCCGGATCGATCAATGTTTGTTCAGCAGAAATCCAAACAATGCGCCGATGCTTCCCCCGACGATATGCGCCATCTGGGAGATATTATCGGATGCAAACAGGCCGTCTAAGACCTGCTGGCCGATGAACATGGCTGCCACCAGGATAAAGGTGATGGGGATCTCTCCCTTTTTAAAGCTGGTGAGCGACGAAAGGATGATAAAAGCAAAGCAGATGCCGCTGGCCCCCAGCAAGGCAACTTTCGGAAAGAAAAAATAATTGATCAGCCCTGTTGCAAGCGCTGTCGCCAGAATGACCTCCAGGATCGTCCAGGAGCCGTATTTTTCCTCCAGCATAGGTCCAAGCAAAAGAATATAGACCATGTTTGCAATAAAATGCTCCCAGCCGCTGTGGCCCAGCACATGGGTAAAGAAGCGAACATAGGTCATAAGATTACTGAGGGAACTGTGATAGGTCATGAAAAAACGGGGATTGGTCGCTCCTCCCGTAAACTGGTTTAACAGCAGCACCCCAAAGCAAGCGATCACAAAGCACAGGATCACCGGTGCGTTAAATACGAATGTTATCTTTTTTCGGTTCATAAGTACATCTCCAATCTTATCGCTGCTTTCTATTATAATTGTCGGCGCTGTCTTTTCCAACGGATTCTTTCCCTCTTCAACGCTCCTTTGTGGGTATTTTTTTAATTGTATTAATTAGAACTCTTTAAAAATACGGTGTCGTTAACTGTTTTTTATCGCTTTTCTTTTGTCAGTTTCTTGATTTCTCTTTTATTTGAGTGGGTATTTATTCTATGATTTTTCATCATGAATTTCATTGCACTTTTACCTGTCTTCTTTTAAAATGTAATGGATGGGTATTTTCTTAAATGTATTAATTAGTACTCTTTAAATAGATCTATGACTGGCTTGCAGCTTTACCGAAAAAAAACTGAATTGATGGATGCCCTTCTGGAACCCATTGACCCTTATACTTTTTATGAGGAATTGTTTTTCGATCTGGAATTAGTTGTTCCGGTAGTTCGTTTTGATGAAGAACAGGGTAACCGTGTCAGATCGTGCATGGTCAATGAGGCTATCGAGTTCTCAATGGACCAGGATAATTTCCTTTTGGGTTCGTGCACTTATTTCAATGATTTTGTATCACGAAAGACAGCGAGAGATATCTACGGCTTTATCATTGATCTGGACGGCGTTTCTTATGATCTCTGCCACAGATTGTGTTCTCAGTCCTGGGCAGATCAGACGGGAAAGGAGATTCCTCTTCCGACCTATGTGGTCAACAGCGGCAACGGTTTTCATCTGTATTTTCTCTTTGAAGAGCCTCTTCCTTATTATAAACGGGACAGCAAATATATCAACGAGCTTTACAGACGGCTGGTCATATGCGAAAGCAATATGGAAAATATTCAACCGGATATTCATTGGTTCGGACAGAATTACCGCATGGTCGGAAGCAATAATAAATACGGGATGCCTAACAAAGCCTATAAGCTGGGAGATCGCTGGGACATCCAGGCTCTTGCCGATTATTTTCACATCGATCACCAATTCAGCGGTATCACTGCTTTGATGCTGGAAAAGAGACTATCTTTTGAGAACCTTCCGGATCGGATCTCTCTTTCCAATACCGGTGCCAGATGGTATGTGAACCGCAGCTTTTATGACTCTGTATTGAAGCAATGCTATACAAAGGTGCGAGAAGGTCATCGCTATCAAAGCTTTATGGCGCTTACCTGCATTGCCTATAAATGCAAGGTTCCCTTGGAGGAACTGGAAAAGGATCTGCAAGGTCTGGTGGATCACTATAACCGCCTGGAAGGTGAAAAGGTGCTCTACGCCGAGATCTCCTATGCTTTGCGTATGTATAATTACAATGCCCTTTCGACCAGGGCCGTCATTCTCGAAGAGTGGCTTGGCTTCTCTTTCACCAGATATCACCGTCATCGGGATGCAGAGCAGCGTTTTCCCAGAAAGAAAACAGAAGAGATGCGTCTTGAGGGAAAGCTCACCAACATGGAGGTCTATGCGCAAAAGCGTCGTGATGAGCTTTATCCGGACGGTAGCTGGAGAAAAAATGCAGGCAGAAATAGTTATGAACTGCTTGTTGTCAATTGGCGTCAGGCGCATCCGGAAGGCACGATCATGGAGTGCAGCCGCGATTTAAATATCGATCGTAAAACGGTCTCAAAGTGGTGGAACCATTGATTGGATTCCATAATTTTATTAAATTTTGTGATTTACAAAAAATAGTTACTGTTAATTTCAATTGTTTTTTCTGTTTCCAAATTAACGGTATATAAGAGTTATTATGGAGTTAAAATAACTCTTATTTACCTCTTTAATTTTTGACCTAACCTATTGAAATCTTTGTATTTATTTTGTAGAATATTTTCATTGTTACTTAGTTTACTGATTTTATGTAAACTTATACGCAAGGAGGCGTTTTATGGACATTCTTTCCATCGTCAATCAAAAGGGCGGTGTTGGCAAAACGACAACGACCTATACGGTGGCTTCGGTGCTTTGCGACATGGGCTATAAGGTGCTGATGATCGACAACGATCAGCAGGGCAGCCTGACCCTTGCCTGCGGCTATGAACCCATGGACTACGAAGTGACTCTTTCCGATATCTATATGGAAAAGTATCCGATCACCGAAGCGATCTACGAAACCAAGATCGAGAATCTTCACATTATTCCTGGTCACATTTCGCTGGCAAAAGTAGATACCATACTGATGGGCCAGGGTGAAAAAGGAAGAAGCACTTTGATGAAGGCCTTGATGCCCATTGAAGGCAAATATGATTTTGTCATCATCGATAACCCTCCTGCCCTTTCTTTCCTGACCATCAATTCTCTTTATGCTTCAAAGTATGTATTGGCGCCCTGCCCTCCCGATCCGCTCAGCATCTACGGGCTGGAAGATCTGTATTCCACCATTGAAAACATTCAGGGCGTCATGAAGTTCAAGCAGGAAAACCTTGGCGTTCTTATTACGCGCTATAAGAGGGCTAGTAAGATCCTGCGGGAAAATCTGGAGCTTATGCAGCAGAACTATGAGATCTGCGGTATCGTAAAGGAATCGGCAGAGGTATTCAATGCGCTTGCCGTTAACCTTCCTGTTACCAAGTTTAAAAAGAATTGTGAGGTCTCGAAACAATACGTACAGGCTACGGAGAATCTCTTGAGCAAGATGGGTTATGAGGTGAAGCACAATGATTAACAGCTCCAGACCTTCCGGTGCTTCGAAACGAGTCAGCAGCGGCGATATTGCGGTTCAGCTGATGAACGGAGAAGTCGCGAAGGAAGCAGGTATTTCGGTTAAACATCCGGCCAATCAAAAGGTAAAGTGTTCGGTCTATATTCCGCAGCATATTAAAGAAAATATCGATCAGCTTCTGGAAGAACGCGGTATGAGCTTCAGCAGTTATGCTCTGGGACTTATTACAAAAGACCTGGAAAAGAAAGGCCTGCTCAAGTAAGTATAACCGGCAAGCAGACCCGGCGAATGCCGGGTCTTTTATTATTCCTCAATAATTGTGTAGCATATTGTGTATGTGGATGTGTAACCATGTCTCATACGAATCGTTCTTTTGGCAATACATTTTTTAACTTTCGCATGCCCCCTCCTTTCTGATACCGTTCACATTATTATCTGGTATTTATATCCCCCTGCCCTCTTTCCTTTTGGATGTGTTTTGGAGTCATAATGGAGTTATTATGACTCTATAATATGTCTTGCAATATAATTATGAACATGTGTGTACACAATGTCGCAATGGGATGGTTAAACTCAGCAGTCGTTTTTTCGGATCCTGCATTCTGCTCCGGCGGTCGCTGCTGTTGCTGTCAGACAAGCCGGTTGCTCATGTGCTAATGTATGTGTATAAGCATACACAACAACAACCACAATGATGTTATGTATGATGCTGCGGCGAAGATTTTGTTTGGATGATGACAAGCGTGTTCCTATCAGGATATGGAAATGTGTAGTTGTATAGGTATGTGTATGTGTAAATGGATGTGCATTTGTGTTGTATGACAGCTGTGTTTGTGTAATTGACATGCGGATGCAGATGGTGTATATTGTATCTGCATTGTGTAGCAGTGATGATTGTTGCATGCGTAATACCAATGCAGATGTATATCATCATGCACATACACAATAATGTTAGCCGGTTATACAAAGATACAGGATGATAAAGGTCGGCAACAGAGATAAACAACGAAAAGAAACCATCAATCGTATGTGTAACGTCATACACATACACAATATTTTAACGTCAGAAAAGGTAGATCAATGAGAGTAATTACTATCGCAAATCAGAAGGGCGGCATAGGAAAGACGACCACCGCCGTAAATATCGCCGATTCTCTTCGCCACAGAGGGTTTCGGGTACTGTTCCTCGATATGGACCCCCAGTGCAACTCCACCAGAACCTATAAGGCCCAGATCGAAGGGGCGGCCACCATGTGCGATGTATTCGCCGGCGATGCAGAACCCATAGACGCAGTGCAGACCACCGACATGGGCGACATCATTCCCTCCGATCCGCTGCTGGCCAACGATGAATCGCGCTATCAGAGCACAATCGGCGGTTACAACAAGGTGAAAAACATCTGCAGAAAGCTGGCCGATAATTACGATTTCTGCATCATCGACACCCCGCCCAATCTGGGAATCTATATGATCAATGCTCTCAATGCGTCAAATGGAGTCATCATTCCCATTCAGGCTGATAATTATGCCATCGAAGGGCTTTCCGGCGTTCTGAAATCCATCAAGGATGTGCAGGAAAATGCCAATGAAAATCTGAAGATCGAAGGCGTATTGCTGACCCGATTCGATGCACGCACCCATCTGGATAACGAGGTAAAAGAGCAGCTGCCGCGGATCTGTGAGCAGATCGGCATTAAGGCCTTTAATATTGCCATCCGCACCGATCAGACCATTCGCGATGCGCAGGCAGCCAAGGTATCGTTGTACGATGCCGCGCCAAACAGCAAGGCTGCAAAGGATTACGATAAGCTGGTCGATATTTTGCTTCAGAACGAATAGGGAGGAACGAAAATGGCATTAAAAAGAAACTCTGCAGAATCCATGTTCGGCGTTCTGACAAAGGATGCTGCTATGACAAAAGAAGAACCGACTGCTTTGCAGCCGAAAAAGGAAGAACCGAAAGAACCGATGAAAGAGACTGCTGCAAAGGCGATCGAAACAGAGCACGCTGCGGCATCGGCGGAAACAGAAACGTCTCCGGCCCGGGACCTTATACCTGCGGAGACAGATGCCGCAGAAGCGGCAGGGCAGGGCGAAAAAGAAGAAGCCAAGGCGCCGGCCTTTATCGCGAAAGCCCATCTAGAAAAGAAAGAGATCAAATCGGTGCGTAAGCAATTCGTATTGACTCCCTCACAGGCCGCCTGGCTGAAGGCGACCGCAGAAGCTCATGAGATCTCAGAAAACAAAGTGATCGAGCTGCTGATCAAAAATGCAGCCGAAGAAAAGTAGGGCAGGGCGGCATACCTGTCGATTCCACATGCCGCTTGAAAAAAATCCGCAGAGTTCTCTCTGCGGATTTTTAATGGTTAAATGAGGAATGTAGGATAAAAATTGTTGATGTTCGGTACCAATAAATAACGAAACAAGTGAATGAAGGCAGGGCTTCAGAAAATATAATATCAGTAAATATCGAATTGGTCCTAAGCCGATGGGAGAGAAAATAAAGCGTGCAATTGTTAAACAAACATGCTAAAATATACATGTTTATTTATTATTGCTGTTGCGCAATCAAAAAAAAGTTATTAGAATAGGATAATGCAAAGTGAGAGAGAAAGGTTATATAACGATATATCGAGATGGTTATATTTTACCTGTTAACACCCTCTATTTTACACATAAATCGTCTGTTTTGCCGGCAATAGGGCCGGTTTAGATAGAAACTGATCATTGATCAAGGAGATATTACGATTATGAAGAAGTATCTTAGTCTCATCCTTGCGCTGTGCATGATCCTGTCTATGGCAGCATGCGGAGCAAAGGAAGAAACTCCCGCGGCCCCTGCAGAAACCACTACAACTCCTGCAGAGACCACCACAACCCCCGAAGCGACCGGCAGAGTCGTTAACGGCGAGGTCATCGATGAAGTTCAGTATCTGAACTACATCAACTCCGACGAGCCCGGCACCCTGGACGAGTTCCACAACTCCGTAGCAGCTACCGGCGTCGTTCTGAGCAATCTGTTCACCCCGCTGGTACGCAACATGAACGGCGTGCTGGTAGGCGACGGTGCAGAATCCTGGGAGACCTCTGAAGACGGCCTCACCTGGACCTTCCACCTCAGAGACAACAATTGGGAAGACGGCACTCCCGTAACCTCTCAGGACTATCTCTATTCCATCCAGATGAAGTTCAAGCCCGAGACCGCATTCCCCTATTCCGGTAACTGGTATCCCATCATCAAGAACGGTGAAGCAGTTATCAACGGCGGCGATATGTCTCTGCTGGGCGTAACCACTCCTGACGATAAGACCATCGTTATCGAGACCGAGTATGTATGCCCCTCTCTGCTGAACACCCTGACCTTCTACCCCCAGAAGCAGGAACAGTACGAAAAGTACGGCGACAAGTACGGCACCGAGGCTGAGACCGTTCTCTCCTGCGGTCCCTTCAAGTTGGACAGCTGGACTCACAACAGCTCTCTGGAATTCTCCAGAAACGAGCAGTACTGGGATGCTGAGAACGTCTATCTGGAAAAGATGACCTTCCACACCATCACCGAAAACTCCACTCAGTACAACATGCTGGACAACGGCTCTGTTGACTACCTGAGCGTAGCGGATCAGGACTTCATCGAGCGCTTCAACGCAAGAGAAGATCTGGTCAACACCAGAGTTCAGACCGCAAGAACCTTCCTGTGGTTCTTCAACCAGCAGGATAAGTTCCTTGCCAATGAAAAGGTAAGAAAGGCGATCACCGTATCCTTCGACAGAGATGCTACCGTTAACGTACTGCTGGGCGGCGTTCCCATCAAGGCAGAAGGTCTCTACACCTATGTTATGATGGAAGGCGACAAGAGCATCCGCGAAGCTTCCGGTAACCTGATCTCTGATATGATCGCTTCCGTACCCGATGCAAAGGCTCTGCTGGCTGAAGGTCTTGCAGAAGTAGATCCCAACATGACTCCGGAAAAGTGGACCGTAAAGTGCGGCTTCGGCTCCACCGGTGACTCCATGAAGACCCAGGCTGAGTACTGGCAGTCCGTTCTGATCAACACCCTCGGCGTCGGCAGCGTAGAGCTGTCTTTCGACGACTATGCGACCGCTAAGGCGGGCTGGGATACCGGTGCTTACCAGATCGCATGCCTGTCCTGGGGCTCCAGCGCAGACACCACCTACATGCTGAACCTGTTCAAGACCGAATCCAACACCATTCCTACCTTCTGGAACAATGCAGAGTACGATGCTATCGTAACCGAGCTGTCCAAGACCGTAGATCCCGAAAAGAGACTGGAGCTGGAAGTAAAGGCTGAGCATATGCTCATCGACGCCTGCGTCATCTGCCCCATCTCCTACAACTGCTCCAACGTATTCGAATATAACTATGTTCGCGGCGTTGACAGATCTCCCTTCGGTTCCAGTTCCTTCAAGACTGTTTACACCGTAGGCAGACCGTAGTTTTTAACAACGGAAACTTTTCCTTACATTCTGTAAGGTATTCCTCCGGGGAGCGATCCCCGGAGGGTATTTTTTACGATTTGCCCCCACGAGGGCAGTCGGGATATTAAGAAAGGTATCTTTTATGGCACGCTATATAGTAAAACGAGTATTATACATGCTGCTGGTTCTGTTCATCGTTGTTTCCATCACCTTCTTTATGGTCCATTCCATTCCCGGTGACCCGCTTTCTGCATCGGTAGAAAACCTTCCGGAAGCAACCAGAGCAAATTATTATGCCAGATACGGATTGGATAAGCCCCTGATCGTACAATACTTCATGTTCTGGAAGCTGTTCATCACCGAAGGCAGCTTAGGTGAATCCCTTAAATACCCCGGCAGACTGGTAGAAGAGTTCATCATTAACTACGCACCCGTATCTTTTGGCCTCGGCATCTGGGGTCTGGTCATCGGCGTGCTGCTCGGAATCTTTTTGGGCATTCTGGCCGCCCTTTATAAAAACAAACTGCCGGACTATATCAGTACGCTGATCGCCCTGATCGGCATCTGCGTACCTGCCTTCGTACTGGCAGCTCTGACCCAGTATTTCTTTACCGTTAAGCACAACTGGTTCCCGACCGCAGGGTGGGGCGAGCCGATCCACTATGTACTGCCTGTACTTTGCATGTGCTTTTCTCCCATCGCGACCTACTGCCGTTATATGAAGTCCACCACCCTGGATATCATCGATCAGGACTATATTCTGACAGCAGAAAGCAAGGGCCTCAGAAGACCTGCGATCATCGTGAAGCATGTATTCCGCAATACGCTGATGCCCATCGTAACCATGCTTGCACCAAGTGTAGCCGGCCTCTTCGGCGGCACATTTGTTATCGAATCCATGTTCGCGATCCCCGGACTTGGAACTTACTTTATCAAAGCGATCAATTCCAGAGACTACACCATGGTCATCGGCATGAACTTCCTGTTCACTGCGACCTACGTATTCTCTCTGCTGGTCGTCGACCTGCTCTATCTGGTCATCGATCCGCGCGTCCGTCTCGAAGTAAAGCAGAACAGAAGGAGTGTGTCGAGCAATGTCTCAGAACAGTAATTGGAAAAATGATACGCAAGGCCTCTCCCCCGAGCTTTTCGTCATCGAGGGCGTCGATACCGGCAGCACAAGGCTGCTGCGTCCCCATATCTCGTTCCTGCAGGACGCATGGAAGAGATTTAAGAAAAACAAGCTGGCCATCTTCGGCCTGTG
>JABUTE010000040.1 GCA_021443825.1 Bacillota bacterium | reverse complement strand
GCGGCCCGCATGGGGCTGGAGCTTTCCGGGGTAAAGGCAGCCTTTCTTTCTCATGCCCACAACGACCATGCCGGCGGGTTTCCTGCGTTTTTTGCGGCGAATCAGACGGCGAAGGTCTATCTGCAGCAGGGCTCGGAGCGTGACTACCTGTTCAAGGTCTTCGTTCTGCGGGAGAATATCGGCATTCCCGCCGGCATTCTGGATACCTATGCCGACCGGTTTGTATACGTCGACGGAGCTTTGAATGTGGAAAACGGCATCCGCATCGTTCCCCACAGCGATCTGCAACGGTGCCTTCTTCGGGCAAGGCAGACCCATATGTATACCCGGCGAAACGGCAGGCTCTCCCTCGACGATTTCAGCCACGAGCAGACGGTTGTGTTCGAAGAAGAGGATGGCCTGGTATGCATCAACAGCTGTTCCCATGCAGGGATAGAACAGATCATCGAAGAGGTTCGGCAGCAGTATGCCGGAAAACGGATCAAGGCTTTTTTCGGCGGCTTTCATCTGATGGGCCTGCTGGGTGCAGGCACCTGCGGCTATAGCAGAAAAGAGGTGGAGTCGCTGGCACAGCAGCTGATGAAAAGCAGCGACGCGGTATTTTATTCCGGCCATTGCACCGGAACCGTGGCCTTCGCCTGGATGAAGGAGGTCATGAAAGACCGCCTGCAGCCCATGGCCGCGGGAAAGACCTTTGAGGTGTAAGAAGGCCGGATCTTCCCGGCGGTGCAGCTCGAACAGAAAGGAACAAACGATGAGCGATAAAAAGATCGTACTGACCAAAGCGCATCTGAAGGCTCTTGCCCGCTATGAGCTGGATTTTGCGGACCTTGCGCCCGGAGCAGACAGCTTTGATATCATCGAAGATATCTTCACCCTGCAGGAGACTTATCAATACACCCTGCGGGATCTTTACGCCGCCCTGGGCAACCTGATCGAAAAGGATCCCTCCGGAGAAGAATTCGCAGAAAACTGGTTTTACCCGATCCGGCAGCTGGGAGAAGACTTCGGCATCGATGCCATCTACGAAAAGGGCGACGTTTCTTATTATGACCAGGCTGAGCCCGGCCTTGTGCGGGGCCTTCCGGTAACGGAGGAGTCCATGTTCGCCCGGATCTGGGATGCGCTGGAGGATTTCTGGTCGGAGGCGGAAGACGACGATGCCCCGGCAGGTACCCTGTTGGAAAATGATTACCTGGGCGATATCGACTGGTATTATGAAAACTGCGGCAAGTCCCTCAGTCAGTGGCAGTTTTCCCAATGGCAGAAGACGTGTTTTATCGAGGAGTTCGATTCGGACGACCGTCTGGATCACGCAACGCAGGCCGAGCTTGCCCTCTGCCGGCAGTTTACCGACGAGCTGTGCGAGATGGGTCAGGAAGAGGCGCTTCGTATGAAGGGCTATGCCTGCTACGGCGGAAACCGGCTGTACGACTGCGACTGGAAGGCATCCCGCGACTGCATGCTGGCCCTGCTGGAAAAAACAGACGACCCCATGTATGCCAACACTCTGGGCTATATTTATTATTACGGGCGCTGCACCGGCGGCAAGCCGGAATACGACAAGGCCCGCGAGATGTTTTCTTTTGGGGCAGCCAACGGCTACTACGAGAGCATCTATAAGCTGGCTGATATGTATGCGCACGGCTACGGCTGCAGAAAAAGTGCGAAAGCAGCCCGCAGTATGTACGGTATGGTCTATGATCAGTGTTACGAAAGCTTTCTGAACGGCAAGAATTCTCCCTTTGCTGATGCAGCCATCCGCATGGGCAATGTATATCTGAAGGGCATCGGCGAAGAAAAAGATCCCGGCAGAGCCTACGGTTATTATCTGCAGGCAGAACTGGCTCACCGCATGCGAACCGCCCGGGGCTCGTTCTACGGTGATACCACGGTAGCGGCTAACATCCGAAAAGCGCTGGATGAAACGAAAACACAGCTGGAAAACGACTTTTTCACCGACAGCCTGAACTCGCCCCAGCCCTGGCTGCTTTACAGCCTGCTGCAGGAAAACAACCGGGTAGCGGTCTCTATCGAAAAATTCGACAAGTACAGCGTGCTCAGGGCTGTTCGCGTTCCCGTCAGAGCTGGGCAGAGGGTGCGTCCCATTCTGCTCACCATGGCGAGGCTGGAATTGTGCCTGCTGACTGCCGAAATCGAGTTTACCCTGATCGATGCGACCTATTATCTTCCCTCAAAAAAAGATGGCCCCGTGGTGATCGACTGGGCCGAGTGGAACGACGAAGAGCAGCAGGTAGAGCTCTTCTTCGACAACGAACGGATCGGATGGATCTGCTGCTCTTCGTATGTGGTGAAGGCACCGAAAAAAGAAGCGCCGTCCGGAAGAAAGCTGCGTCTGATATCGATCCGCTTTCAGTCCGGCGGGCGCACCTACGATTATCTGTGCGACGATGAGACGGTGCGGGAGGGCGACACTGTCGTGGTGCCCGGCTATAACGGCGATACCTTCGTTACGGTGGAGCGTGTGTTCGAGCAGTATGAATCGGAGCTTGGCCTTCCGTCCGACCGCTACAAAAAAGCGGTAAAAGCGGAAGAGCCGCTGCCGTTTTAGGGGGATCGGTCAATGCCACCCGATTTCTGCAATTAATAAACAGTATCGGTGGATCGGCTGCAGCTAAACCGCTCGTAAGCAAAGAGGACGGCACAGAAGGGTTTGCGACCTTGTATTTGTATAAAAGGTTGGATCTTTCTATCGAATCCCATGTGTTGAAGCCGGAATACGAATCCCTCTTTACCGAAGAAGAACACAACATCTGCCGCGACAGACTTGCTGAATACGGGTTCATCAAATAGCTCTTGGTATCGATCTCATTCCGAGAACTCCCTGACTTGCTGCGATCATTTGCATCGAAAGAAGACTCCCCTATGAGCATTTTTACTTCCCTGTTCAAAAAGAAAACAACATCTCCTGTGCAGCCAGTTTCTGCCGAATACAAGGCACTGGCTGATTTTGCGTTGCGCCTGAGCGAGTTGCTTTCGGAGAACCGATATATCGCAAAAAGCGAGTATTCGAAGCTGGCTGAAGACTATGCTGGGGTGATCGATTTTTTTCAGGTGCTTGTTAAGAGCGATCTTTTGGCCGATTACTGCAAAAAGAATCGGTTTGCACAGGAACGGGTAGAAAAAGCGCTTCACGATTACGAAAGCATGGCAGCTTTGGCAGATGTTCACAACGAGTCCTACATCACGAATTCGTTTGTCGAAAAGAAGTCGTATCTGGATGATATTCTCAAGGATGTGGATCCGGACATTCAGCTGGATGACGATCAGCGCAGGGTCGTTCTCAATGACGAAGATTACTGCCTGGTGGTTGCCGGTGCCGGTGCAGGAAAGACCACTACGGTGGCGGCAAAAGTAAAATATTTGGTCGAGCAGCAGGGCATCGACCCGAAGCAGATCCTCATCATCACGTTTACCAATAAGGCGGTGGGCGAGCTCAGAGATAAGATCAACAAAGACCTGCAGTTGGATTGCCCTATCGCTACATTCCATTCCACAGGCAATGCCATTCTGCGCAAACAGGATCCAGAAAAGTTGAATATCGTAGAACAAAGCAAGCTCTACTTTGTGGTACAAGATTACTTTAAGCATTCTATCCTGAAAAATGAGAGCATGGTCGAAAAACTGATCCTGTTCTTTGCTTCCTATTTCGATGAGCCCTATGAGGGCAGTGACATCAGGGAACTGTTGAATAAACTGGCGAAAGCTAATTATTCAACCATGAAGAGCGATTTCGATGAATATCAGCATCAGATTATCGACCGCAGAAGCCAAAAGAAGATCACCATTCACGGCGAATATATGCGTTCAGCCCAGGAGGTGGAGATCGCCAACTTCCTCTACCTGAATAATCTGGACTACGAGTACGAGCCCCTCTATCGCTACGATATTCAGTATGCGAAAAAGCCCTACACGCCCGATTTTCTGATCCGGCAGGGCGAAAAGACTGCTTATATCGAACATTTTGGCATCACGGAGGATGGTCGCAGCAACCGGTTTACTCAGGAAGAACTGCAGGCATATCGATCGGCTATTGATGATAAGATCCGCCAGCACAAGCAGCACGGAACGACACTGCTCTACACCTACTCGGCGTATAACGACGGGCGGGCGCTGACGGTGCATCTGAAGGAAGAACTGGAAAGGCATGGATTTGTTCTTAAGCCCCGGCCAAACGAAGAGGTGCTCAAAAAGCTTGTTTCCGACGAAGAAAACCGGTATATCCGAAAGCTGGTAAATCTGATCTGCCGATTTATCACCAATTTCAAGACGAATGGGTATACGGTCGAAGAATTCAGCCGCATGTATCGTTCCACCCAGAATGTGCGCACCCAGCTGTTTCTTGAGATCTGCCGCGAGTGCTATCTTGAGTATCAGCAGTATCTGCAGACGAACCACGCGGTCGATTTTGAAGACATGATCAATGAGTCGGCCAGAGTGCTTCATGAAGTTCAGGAGATGAAGCAGAAGCTGGATTTTAAATACATCATCGTCGATGAGTATCAGGATATCTCGAGACAGCGGTTCGATCTGACAAAGGCCCTTTCGGAGGTGACTGATGCGAAGATCATGGCGGTGGGTGATGACTGGCAGTCGATCTATGCCTTCAGCGGGTCGGATATCAGCCTCTTTACCCACTTTGCGGAATCGATGGGCTATGCAAAGCTTCTTAAAATCGAAAACACCTATCGCAATTCGCAGGAAGTGATCGACATCGCAGGAGGCTTTATCCAGAAAAACACGGCGCAGATCCGCAAAGAGCTGCGATCTCCGAAGCATCTGGAGGATCCGGTGATCATCTACACCTATGACAATTCTCGCAAGGAACAGAATGCAGACCGGCGCAGCGGTGCCAATTATGCCATGGCCCATGCGGTCGAGACGGCGCTGGAGCAGATCGTTGTCTATAACAAGGCGGAGGGTAAGCCTGACGGATCGAAGATCCTTCTTCTTGGCCGCTTTGGCTTTGACGGCGATAAGTTGGAACGGTCAGGACTGTTTGAATTCAAGAATCGCGGGGGAAAGCTGCGTTCGGTAAATTATCCGCAGTTGGATATCACCTTTATGACGGCTCATGCTTCAAAAGGACTGGGATATGACAATGTGATCGTTGTCAACGGCAGAAACGAGACATATGGTTTTCCGTCGAAGATCGAGGACGATCCTGTGCTGGCGTTTGTAATCAAGGGAGACCGATCCATCGACTACGCGGAAGAGAGGCGTCTGTTCTATGTGGCCATGACCCGTACGAAAAACAGGGTGTTCTTTATCGCACCGGAGCAGAATCCGTCGGAGTTTTTACTGGAGCTCAAGCGAGACCACAAGAATGTAGTGCTGCGAGGAGAGTGGAACGAAGAAGACCCTCAGCCCCGATTGGGCAGAAAGTCCTGTCCGATCTGCGGATATCCCATGCAGTATCGGTATAAGAATGCATTCGGGCTTCGCCTTTATATCTGCACCAACGAACCTGAGATCTGCGGCTTTATGACTAACGAACCGAAGGCCGGAAAACTTTCGATCATGAAATGCGACAAATGCCGGGATGGATATCTGATCGTCAAACCAGGCAAAGGCAACGGAGGATATTTACTTGGCTGTACGAACTACCGAAGGAACGGGACCGGCTGCTTCAAGCGGATCAGTATGGCAGAATACAACATGATGTTCGGGCTGGAAGATTCGCAGGAAGAGGCCGAAACACGAAAGCCAAAGCCGAAGACGATCACGTATCCGGCGCAGGCGCCAAAAAAGCCTGTCTTGGCAAGGGATTCGGAGCCCGTCGTTGAAATCGAAAAGGCAGAAATCAAAAAGGAATATGTCTATAAGGGCCTGGCGCTGAATGATGTAGTGCAAACCGTGCTGCAGGGGCTGGAGCATGTCAGTAAAACGCATTACTATGGCGTGCATATGCTGGCCGATGTGCTTAGAGGTTCCAAAAACAACCGGATTAGCAACGCAAAGCTTAACGAGATTGCAGAATATGGAAGCCTGTGTCGGTTGAGCAAGGCGGATCTCGTGTATATCATCGAGTGGTGCATCGAGCAGCATTTTATTCTGCAGACGAAAGCTCAATATCCGGTTCTGCATCCCACCCCCGAAGGCAGAAATTACAAAGTCCACATCACCCCGAAGAATCTGAAGAAGCTTCTGGATGGGCTGGAAAAAAAGAATGATGGCTTTCTGGTATAAAGAATCACTTTAGATCTGGTTATTCCGGAGGACCCAATGGGAAAAAGACTTATCGTTGCAGAAAAGCCTGCTGTAGGCAGAGATATTGCAAAAGTTCTTGGCTGTCGTGAAAAGGGAGCAGGCTGCCAGATCGGCGATACAGATATCGTCACATGGGCAATTGGTCATTTGGTAACATTATGCTATCCGGATGAATTGGATCCGGCATATCAGGAATGGTCGATATCGACACTTCCGATCATTCCTGATGAGATTTTCCTGAAGCCAATAGAGTCAGGAAAAAAACAGTTTGAGATCGTAAAAGATCTGATGAATAGCCCGGAGGTCGACAGGATCGTCTGCGCGACAGATGCCGGAAGAGAAGGCGAATTGATCTTTCGTTATATCTATCAGATGGCCGGGTGCACGAAACCGGTAGAACGTCTTTGGATCTCATCGCTGACTTTTAGTGCCATCAAAAAAGGTTTTGAAAACCTGAATCCTGCTTCTGATTACGATGATCTGTACGAAAGCGCCAGATGCAGGGCAGAAGCCGACTGGCTGATCGGTATGAACGGAAGTCGGGCTTATGCGATCGTCAACGATATGAGGAGACTCTCTGTAGGCAGAGTGCAGTCTCCCACACTGGCGATCCTTGTACAAAGGGCACTTGAACGCCGAAACTTTGTGCCAGAGGAATATTATGAGCTTGCGGCTGATTTTTCCGGAATCAATGCAAAAATGCTCAATGAACAATTGGCTGAGACTGCTGTACATCCCACGAGATTTCCTGCGACAGAAGAGACAAAGAAAGCATTAGAAGTCTTTATTTTAAAGAATCAAAATGGGAAGGCGGTCGTCAAAACCGCTGAAGAGACAGAAGAATCGGTGCCGGCTCAATTATTATACGACCTGACATCTTTACAAAGAGATGCCAATCGGTTATACGGGATCCCATCGAAGACAACGCTGGATGTGGCGCAGTCTCTGTACGAAAAATATAAAGCAATTACATATCCCAGGACCGATTCGAGGTTTTTGTCTTCAGACTTGGCGTCAACCTTACAAAAGCGGTTAGAGAGTCTGGAACAAACGGAATGGTCCGCAGGGGTAGAAGAAGCGAAGGCCAGTCAAAAAGATCTGTTTGGTCGTTTTATAAATAACAAAGGTGTATCCGATCATCATGCGATCATTCCGACGGGCGAGGCAAAACAAATAGAAACATGGACAAAGTATGAAAGGCTTGTCTATGGTCTTATTGCGAATCGTTTTGTGGGTATGTTCCTTCCGGATGCAGTCGTGATCCATCAGGAATATGAGCTGCAGTTAGGCGAAAATTCTTTTATCGCCGGCGGAGATATAGTTGTGGTTGAGGGATGGAGTGCTGTTGATAAAAGCCGCAGGTTAGAAAATACCCCGCAGAAAAGATGTAGAGCAGGGGAATTCTATAACGTTACGAACCTTAGAGTACGGCATGATCAAACGACCCCGCCGCCGCACCATACCGATGCATCTTTATTGCTTGCAATGGAGCATGCAGGAACGTATGCGGAAGAGGATGCCGACGTACAGGAAACAGAGTATGGCATTGGTACTCCTGCGACCAGAGCGGCCACAATTGAAACTCTGATTACAAAAGAAATGGTGGTGCGGAAAGGGCGCACGCTGCAGCCTACGGAATACGGTGTCAAACTGATCTCCATCCTTCCGGAGTATTTAACAAGACCGGATATGACCGGACAATGGGAAGCGACGCTGAATAAGATCAGCAAAGGAATTGGTAATCCAAGGACATTCAGAAGGGGGATCAATGACTTAACAGAACAGCTTGTTGCATATGCTCTTGAAAAAGGAAATACCGGTATAAAGAATGCGAATAGCGTAGGGAGATGTCCTTTGTGTGGTAATATGGTGCGGGAATATGAAAATTCGTACTATTGCGTGAATAAGGCTTGCGGTTTTCGAAAGATCTATAAAATAGTTAGGGGATCACATCCATATCTGGGCTCAATAACGATGCGGGAATTACTGGCTAATCAGACAGCAACAGATGAAAGAGGAACATATACACTCATCCCGAATGCCCCGTATATTTCTTTTGTGCGGACGCCCCTGCCCGAACCGGATTATCAAAAGTTCTTTGAATTGATAAATGACTACAATCTATTGCCGATCGATAACGTCGATAGGGGAGGCGCTATCTGGTTTGAAGGAACTCGTTCGGATGAGGTTATGAACGATTTTGTCAGAGAATGCAGGAAATTCGGATGCGTTCTTTCATTTGCAGAAAATGTAAGGGCATTAGGGCGTAAAAGCGGCTGGTACTTAAAGGTAGAGGATGACCATCGCAATAGTTACTTTGCAGCGAAAGGCACTCCGATAATTGAAGTCTATGAATATGTTAGTGATGCAACATGGGATCTCCCAACTGACGCACATGCAGTACCTGCGCAGGAGGTTGATGTAATAAAAGTAATTGAAGCATCCGGATTTGAATACGTCGATAAGCGGAATAATGGAGGAAGCCTTTGGATCATCGGTGGAGAGTCAGAGTGCAAATCCCTTATCAATGAGCTTGGTACATATGGCTTGAAGTTTTCCTTTACGCCAAGAGGCAGCAGGGCAACTTCCCACCGCCCCGGATGGTACTCCCAAAAGCCAAGGTAAAGTGGCTGCGATGCAGAAAGGCGGTTCACCTATGTCTTCACGCAAAAAATCCAAGCTTCAAAGCTTCATATTCTACGCGCTCAATCTTGTCTGCCTGACCGGCTGCGGCGGGGCGGCAGGGTTTCTGCTGGCCACGCTGGAAAAGCGGCAGGCGGCTGCGTCCGGCGGTGCGAAGTCGTTTCTGCTGCTGCTGTGCGCCATGGCCGGTTTCTATGCCTGCTATTTCGTCAGTATCTGGCTTCATGAAGTGGGCCATCTGATCGGCGGGCTGCTGTCGGGCTACCGGTTTCTTTCCATCCGCTTCGGCAAGGTGGTCTTTCAAAACGAAAACGGAAGGCTCAGGCTGGCCAGATACAGCATGCCCGGCACCGGCGGTCAGTGCCTGATGCTGGCGCCCGAGGTCGATCCCAAAGACATGCCTGTGGTGCTCTACAACCTGGGCGGCCTGCTGATGAATCTGATCCTTGCGCTGGCCGGCGCCATCGCCTTTTTCTGCCTGAAAAATACGGCGCCGCTGGCTTCCTCCGCGGCTCTGCTGACAGGGCTTCTCAACCTGACCCTCCTGATCACCAACGGCCTTCCCTTTACCTCTTTGGGCACCGACGGGGCCAACGCAGTGATCCTTTGCAAAAACAAGGCGGCTCGCGTTCCCTTTGCCAATTCTCTTCGCATTCTGGAGCTGCTTGACCGTCAGGTGCAGCTGCAAGACATGCCCGAAGAGCTGTTTTTCCTCGACCGGGCGATGCCTCTTGATGACCCCATCACCTCGTCGCAGGCCTTCAACCGCTTTAACTACCTGGTCAACCTCTTCCGCTTCGACGAGGCCAAAGAGACGGGTGCCTTTATTCTCAGCCATGCGACGTGCATCCACCAGCTGCACGAAAAGCTGATCTGCGGAGAGCTGCTGTTCATCGCATCGCTGCAGGGCGACGTCGACACCGCAAAGACCATCTTCGCTGCCCATAAAAAGGAATTTAAGGCCATCCGCACCTTTATCTCCATGCAGCGCATTTACTGCGCCTACTATACCCTGGTGGAGCCCGATGCAAAGCAGGCCGAAAAATACCAAAAGCAATTTGCAAAGTCCGTAAAAAACTATCCCAACAAGCTGGATGCGCAAAACGAGCAGCGTCTCTTCGACCTGATCGCGCAAAAGCAGAAGCAGTAAACAGACTCCGGGAAGTTCCGGGAGGTAATGATCGATGAAAAAACTGAACCGGCAGCAGCTGACCGTGTTTATCGGCGCGCTGATCTACGAGGTCTCTGCGGGCATCTTCTCTAACACAGAGGGCACTCTGTTTACGGCCATGCGCCTTTCGCTGGGCTTTCCCCTCACCAGGGTCTCCACCTATTTTTCGGTAAAGGGCCTGTCAGGAGCCCTCTTTGCGGCTCTGTTTGCCCGCTATTTCTTTAAGGTCGACAAGCGGCTGTTTGCCTTTGTCTGCGTCTTTTTCAACATCGCGGGCCACATGCTGTTTCTGCTGGGCACCGGCGCTCCCATGTGGGCGCTGGCGGCCATCGTCTACTCTCTGGGCAACAGCACCTTTGCTCTGGCGGTCCCCTTCGTGTTGAACCAGTGGATGCCGGATTTTGCAGGCACGGCCACAGGCATCGCCATGGCCATGCTGGGCTTTGCGGGAACCGTCTTTAATCCCATCATCGCTAAGGCAACGGCTGCCTTCGGCTGGCAGGGGGCCCTCTGGGTGATGAGCATCTCCACCGCCGTGCTGGCGATTCCCGGAATCCTTATGATGCTGGGAAGGCCGGTTCCAGAAACCGAACCCGCACCTGCCGGCAAAGACCTTGCACAGCAAAAACAGGAGCCCTTCAATACCAGGCTTTTTCTTCTCGTGCTTTTGGCCATTCTGGCGCCCTGCAGCACCTGGATGTTTTCCAGCTACATGACCAACTACGTTACCGACATGGGCTTTCCGCTGGCTTCGGCCACCCTGGTGTCATCTACCAGCCAGATCGGCAACATGCTGTGGAAGATCGTGTTCGGCTGGTGCATCGATAAGATCGGCCCCTGGAAGACCTGCATGGGCGCTTACGTAATGATCTCGCTGTCGTTTATCGGCTTCGTGTTCTTTGGAAAGACTCTTGGCGCGCTGTTCCTGTCGGCGGCCTTCTATTCGCTTGTCTTTTCGCAGAGCGCCGTTGGCGTGGCGCGCATTGCCATCCGGGTGTTCGGGGCAAACGGCTACAAGAAATACGGAGGCTACCTCACGGCGGCGACCAATATCATCACCGCGACCCTGTCTTCGTTTATCGGCCCCCTGTACGAGGCAACCGGAAATTACAACTTCCTGTTTGTGATGTTCCTCTGCCTGGAGGCGGTCTCGATCCCTGTTATGGCGGTCTTCGCCCGCAAAGAAAAGAAAGCCGCTCAAAAAGGCAGCCCTGCATAAAGAGCGGCTGCTCATGCGATAAAAGAAAGGTTCGACTATCATGAACAGAAACAAGATCGCCTGCGAGTGCAGGCACATCACCTACGGCGAGATCGAGGATGCCGTCAGGGCGGGAGCCTCCTCCTTTGCCCAGGTGCAGCAGATGACCGGCTGCGCCAAAAGCTGCGGCCGGTGCCGGGAATTTATCGAATATCTGGTAAAGGATCTGCTGCGCGAAGCAGAAAGGAGCGAGCGATGACAACGTACGGTGGCCAAAAGGCAGAAGAATATAAAGAAGAACTGACAACGACCTACCGAAAGCTCGATCGGGCGTTGGCCGACATGTATTACCAGCTCCATTCGGGCAAGGGAAGAAAGGATCAGGTGGTGATCCCCTCCGAAGAAAACCGGCAGCTTTTGCTTGCCGAATACGAAGCGCTTTCGGCGCAGGTGGATAGGCTGGATACACCGGCTCCTTATTTTACCGTGATGAAGCACCAATTGAAGGATTTCTGCGATGCGCTGCGCTATGAGCTCGCCGATTATTTTAACGATCCGGTGCGGGGGCTTTCGGCCTTCTTTCGTCAATACCGCCGCCTTGCCGAAAAGGGCGAAGCCGAGTGGCAGAACACCCAAGCCATCTACGGCCGGCTGGAGGAAGCCCTGCAGGCGGTTCCCATAACCAATGCTCCCGCTCTTTGCCGTCGCCTGGTAAGCTGTGCCGACGAGATCCGCCACGAGACGTATATGACTGAAGAGGCATCCTCCTTCATGGAAGGGGCCGCAGCCAAAATGCAAGGCTTTGCCGAAGAGCTGCAGCGGCACCTTCCCTCCGAAGAGAGTATCGAGGTAGACGATGCGGTCGCCACCGCCAAAATGGAAGAAGCCGAATACCGCACCCTGCTCAGCGACCTTCGGGGCGTCGAGCTTGACGAGCTGCTGCTGTGGGAAAAGACCGAGATGGAAAAGACCCGCTCCGAGTGCTTCCAACTGGCAAACCGCCTGGCAAAAGAAAAGGGAGAGCCTGCGGTCACTCATATGGGCCAGGTGAACGATCTTCTGAACAAGTATGCCGGCCCCTGTGGCAGCGCCGAAGAGATGTTTGCAAGAGCCGCCGACTATATGAAGCGCACCCGTGCCCTTGCCCACCAATACGTAAAGCTTCCAAAAGACGAGCAGTGCCTTATCAAAGAGGTGCCCTACAGCCTGCGGTATTCCTTCCCCTGGGGCGGCTACTCCGACGGCGACGACGAGGTAAGACCCTTTACCGGCACCATGTTTTTAAATCAGTACAACTTTAAAAACGTGACCGACGGGTGGCTCAAGATGAACTGCCTGCATGAGGCCTATCCGGGCCACCATTGCCAGTTTGTGCGCAATGCCGGCGATCCGGCCCCCGAAACGGTCAAGATCGGCGCCAAGTATATTCCCGTGCTGGAGGGCATGGCCCACCGCACCGAGAAGGCCTTTGCCTTTATTTACGAAGAAGACCCGTTCTTTGAGCTCTTTGCCGCCTACCGCAGGCACCACACCGCCGTGCGCATCCATGCGGATCTGCTGCTGCGCTATTACGGCTGCACCCTGCAGCAGGCCACCGAGGTATACATGCAGGAGCTTGGCTTCGATCAGCGAACCGCCCGGGGCCAGGTGCAGGCCCAGCTGGATATGCCCGGCTACTTCACCTGCTATTACTACGGCATGAAAAAGCTCTGCGACTGGGAAGACGAATACGGCTTCGATAAGAAGACCTACACCGAGCTGCTGTTCTCGTTCTCCCATTTCTCACTGAAAGCCTTTAAAATGATTCTGGACCTCAGCGAAGAAGACCGGGCCCATCTGGCGCAGGATTTTAAGAGCCTGTATATGGAGTAGCAAGCAAAGGAGAGCAACCCTATGGAAAAGATCTGGATCGATATGATCGAGGCTGCCAGAGCTGTGCAAAAAGGGCGAGATCTATCGCCTTTTGTCTCGGCGGGCGGTGTCGCCGCTGCCGTAGAGGCAGATAGCGGAACCATCTATGTGGGCGTCTGTGTCGACACGGCCTGCACCCTGGGCATCTGCGCAGAGCGGAATGCCATTTTCAATATGATCACCAATGGTGAGCACCGGATCCGCAGAGTCGTTGCCCTGATGCCGAACGGCAAGACAGGGGCTCCCTGCGGCGCCTGCCGGGAGCTGATGACCCAGCTGATGCCGGAAGCGTATAAAAGCATTGAGATCCTGCTGGATCTTGAGAACGAGACCGTTGTGACACTGGGCGAGCTCACTCCCCACTGGTGGATCTGAACACAGCGGCTACCACACCGGAAATGTGCATAAGCATAAAAAGTAAGACGGGCACTGCCCGAAAGGAGAACTCATGGAAAATACCTGGATCATCAGCAATGCAGACAATCTGCTTCTCATTTTATGCGGTCTGTTTTACGCTCTGCTGTGCGTGTTCAGCATCGTGACCGGCATCATCTATGCTGCCGGAAAGCGGCAGCTGAATCCGCTGGAGCTGTCGGAAAAGACCGTTCAAAAGCTTAACACCGAAGAGAAAAAAGACGCCTTTGCCAGAAAGATGGGCAAGGTCACCTTCTGGGTTGGCATCGTGCAGGGCATCACCTCCTTTGCGATCCTGAAGGGCGGAAGCAGCCTTCTCTATGCCGTCGCTGTCGGTTTCACCCTGTTTTCCATCGCGTCGGTAGCCGTTAAGCTGAAGGGAAAGATCAATGCCTTCCCCATTCTGAAGGCGGTCTGCTACGTGACCATCCTGATCCTGCTGCTCATCAATAAGGATCTGTTTATCTGAGAAGAAGAGCAGAGGATGGCCTGCCGAAAAACCGCGATGCTTCGGGAAAAGATGAGAAATTGGGCTTTTCTGTACAAAAATATGCATAGGCTGCCTGCTACAATAAGCATGTAGACACGCAGAACATTAAAGCCGCTCTTTTCCCTTCTGTCTATCATGGTGTTTGCCTCCTTTCACTCTTCACGCTGTTCCTTTCTTTAACAAAATAAAAACCAAAGGGAAAAGATCATCGCCGGGAGAAAGCCTCCCGGCTTTTTTATGCGAAAGAACCGCCCCGTAAGAACCTGCGTACGCCCGGGGCATTCTGCAAGGCGGCTTTTATTTCATCCCGGCCTGTGATACACTGAAAAGAAAAAGGAGGCAGTATACCAATGAATAAAGAGACCCGCTTCGAGGTGATCTATAAAGACGGAAGCGAGATGAAGAACGAAGGTCTGCGCCAGATCCTGGTCGACAAGCAGACCGGCGTCAGCTATCTGCTCTGGAAGGCCGGCTACGGCGCCGGTATCACCCCTCTGCTCGATGCCGACGGAAAGCCCATCATCACAAAGTAGTGCCATGTTCTGCGGAAAGGAATACGATTATGGATAAGATACTGGTCGATGCATTGATCGAGATCCCTCTCGGCTCCATGAATAAATACGAAAAAGACCATGCCACCGGGCGGATCCGCCTGGACCGGGTCTTATATGCGGCCATGCGGTATCCCACCGAATACGGCATCATCGAAAACACCCTGGCGCCCGACGGCGATCCGCTGGACATTCTCGTCATCGGCACCGAGCCTACCTTTGCCGGCTGCATCGTTCCGGCCCGGGTTCTGGGCTATCTGGAGATGACCGACGGGGGAGATGCCGACTACAAGCTGATCGCCGTCGTGGATTGCGATCCCCGCTACGACGATGTGCAGCACCTCAGCGACCTGCCCGGCTTCAAACTGAAAGAGATCTCCAATTTCTTCGACAATTACAAGGTGCTGCAGGGGGTCGATGTGACCACCGGTGCCTACCGGGGGCGCGAGGATGCTGCCCGGGTGATCGGGGAATGCCGCGCCCGCTATCAGCAAACCGTCCGGTAAGCCCCGCGCAAGCGGCGCCGCCGTATGCTATAATGAAAGAAAAACTTACAGGAGGTCAATATGAGAAGAAAAGACAGAGAGATCACCGATTTGCAGCAGATCCTGGCCGTGATCGATGAGGCCCGGGTTTTGCGCATGGCCCTGTTTGACGGCGCCTATCCTTACATCGTGCCCCTGCATTTCGGCTACGAATATGAGGAAGACCGCCTCGTCTTCTATATGCATTGCGCAAAGGAGGGCCATAAGCTGGATCTGATCAAAGAAGATCCCCATGCCTGTGTTGAGGTGGAGGGTGAGATGAAGGTGATCGGTGCCGAGGTGCCCTGCAAATTCGGTGCCATTTTCTCTTCCGTCGTCGCAAGAGGAAGGGTGCAGCTGCTACAGACCCCGGAAGAAAAGATCCACGGCCTTCAGCGCATCATGAAGCAGCAGTCCGGAAAAGACTTTGCCTTCGACGAGACAATGGCGGCGCCCATCAACGTGCTGAAGTTCACCGCCGACGAGTTTTCCGCCAAGGCCAGAACCAAATAGACCGGCGGTTTTCCGCCTTATGCAGAGATTGACAGAAATGTAACAAAAATATGTTTACAGAAGTCTTTCGCTGTATTAGAATACCGATGGTGTGCCCGAGGGCGCACTTGCTTTGTATCAAATGGAGGAGTTTATAATGAAGATCGTAGTACTGAACGGAAGCCCCAGACAGGGCAATACGCTGGCTGCCGCCAAGGCCTTTACCACCGCCCTTGGCCCTCAGCATTCCTTTGAGATCATCGATACCTATAAGCTGAAGGTATCGCCCTGCGTTGCCTGCCTGCAGTGCCAGAACACCAAAGGCTGCATCGAAAAAGACGACAGCAACATGATCGTCGACACGCTGGTGGCAGCCGACATGATCGTATTTGCATCTCCCGTCTACTGGTGGGGCCTTTCTGCCCAGCTGAAGCTGGTCATCGACAAGATGTATTGCAAGGCTGCTCAGATGAAGGGAAAGAAGATCGGCGTCATCGTCGTCGGCGGTGCCAATACCGACAGCGAGCAGTATAAGCTGATCGAGGACCAGTTCCGCATGATGGGCAATTACCTCAACTGGGATATCAAGTTCCACAAGTCCTACAGTGCCACCAAGCCCGAAGAGATCATGTTCAACGAAGCAGCGATGGAAGAGCTGCGTCTGATCGGCGAGGCTATGTAGCAGCGCCAAAATCGTCTTCGGGGAAGAACTCCCCGCAAAGACGGCTTTTCAATACCAACAGCAGCAGGCATCGGGAAGGTTCCCGGTGCCTGTTTTTTATGCTCCGGCAAGACGGGCGGGCCCGACAGGTCGTGCATTGTAAAGTTTGTAAACGAGTTAGCATAGGCTAATTTACAGAAATTTTACAAGCTCCTTACCTGTTATTTTGACGGAAATGGTGTTAGCATATATTCGTAGAAAATTGGTTTAAAAAAGAAAGATCGTTGCAAAGGAGAAAACGATAACATGACAATGTACGAATTGTTCTCATTGCTGGGAGGCGTCGGATTGTTCCTCTACGGCATGAGCATCATGTCCACCGGCCTGAAAAACGCCGCAGGAGACAATCTGAAAGGCATCCTTGAGCATGCCACCTCAAACCGCTTTGTTGCCGTAATGGTCGGTATTCTCGTTACTCTGCTGGTGCAGAGCTCGTCGGCTACCGACATGATGGTCATCAGCTTTGTAAACTCCGGCCTGATGACCCTGATGCAGGCCATCGGCGTCATCATGGGCGCCAACATCGGTACCACCATCACCGCGCAGATCACCGCCTTCAATTTAGGTGCCTACGCACCCATGATCCTGTTTATCGGCGCGATCATGTATATCTTCTTAAAGCGCAATACCGTCAAGCACATCGGTTCCATCATCATGGGCTTCGGTATGCTGTTCTTCGGCATCTCGCTGATCAAAGCCGCTATCGCGCCTCTGTCGCAAAGCGATCAGTTTATCACGTTCTTAAGCACCCTGGCCAACCCCGCCATCGCCGTTCTGTTCGGCATCGGCTTTACCGCTCTTTTGCAGAGCTCCTCTTCGTCGGTCGTCATCTTTCAGGCGTTTGCCGTAGAGGGTCTCATCAGCTATGAGATCACCGTCTACCTGGTCATCGGCGCCGCCATCGGTTCGGTAACCCCCAACATTCTGGCGTCTCTTACCACCAACCGCAACGGCAAGCGGACGGCTGTTCTGAACCTGCTGTTCAACCTGTTCCGCGCCGCCATCATCATTCTGATCATCAATGTATTCCCCCAGACCCTGAATCTGATCCACAGCCTGACCCCCAACAGCATCGCCCGTCAGGTGGCCAATACCCACACCATCTTCTCCATCGTGGCGGTCATTGTCGAATATCCCTTCGCCCGCTTCATCGTTTCCCTGTCCGAAAAGATCATCGCTGTTCGCCCCGACGAAAGCAAGCAGCTGGAAGACCGCAAGCTGCACTACATGGTACAGACCAATCTGCCTTCTTCCGTAGCGCTGCACCAGGCGCGCCTTGAGATCGTGCGCATGGGCCAGATCGCCATCGACAGCCTGCAGGATGCCGTCGATGCCTTCTTCAATCTCAACGAGAAGCTGGCAGAGCGTTCCATGGAGGGTGAGGTGACCGTCGATATCCTGACCGACAAGATCCAGGAGCGTCTGATCATCATGAGGTCCAGAGACTTTACCCCCAAGGTATCGTCGATGATCTCCAAGATGATGCTGGTGGTCTCCGATATCGAGCGTATTTCCGACCATGCTGAAAACATCGCCGAATACGCGCTGGATTATAAGAATAAGAAGGCCATCATCTCCGAGACAGGCCTTCGCGAGCTGAAGCATCTGGCCGAAGAGACCCTCAAGTCGGTGCAGATGTCGATGGAGGTCTTCGAAAGCGAAGATTTCGACCGGATCCCCGATGTGGACCGTCAGGAAGAAAAGGTCGACGCCATCCAGAAGGAGATCGTCAACAACCATATCCAAAGGCTCATGGTATCGCGCTGTGATCCTCTGGGCGGCGTTCTCTTTACCGATATGGCCTCCGATCTGGAGCGCTGCTCCGACCACGCGGTCAATGTTGCGGAAGCCTTCGCCGATCTGAAGGAATAAGGGCGATGTACAGCAGACCGGATCTTCACATGCATTCCGTCTATTCCGACGGCTCGGACACGCCCCTGCAGGTGCTTCAGAAGGCAAGAGAAAACCGACTCGACATCTTTTCGCTGACCGATCACGACAGCTTTGGCGGCTGCAAAGAGATCCGGGAGGCCCTGCGACCCGGCGACCCGGCCTTTGTTAACGGCATTGAGTTTTCTTGCAAAGACGACCTGGGAAAGTATCACATTCTGGGCTACCGCTTTCAGGAGGAGGGCTCTTCCGTGGAGAGGGCTGCCATCATGACCCACGCCGAGCGCATCGAAAAAGCGATCCGCCGCTTTGCCTATATCGAAGAAAAGACAGGTGTTCCCTTTACCGAAGAAGAAAAGAGCCGCATCCTGGCGGAAAATAACCCGGGGCGGCCTCACTTTGCCCGCCTGATGCTGGAAAAGAAGCTGGCGCCCGATTTTGAGAGCGCCTTTCAGCTGGTGTCGGGCCTTGGCGGCAACAGCTTCTATCTGACCCCGCAGGAGGCGATCCGCTATATTCTGGAAAGCGGGGGCATTCCCGTTCTGGCCCACGGGCTTTTGGGAGACGGTTCGCAGCGGCTGGACTGGCGCGAGATGGAAGACCGGATCCTCCGCCTGAAAAAAGACGGTCTGCAGGGCATGGAATGCTATTATCCCACCTTTTCCGATGAAGAAGAAAACCGGCTTTTGTATCTTGCCGGCCTTTACGATCTGGCGGTGACCGCCGGAAGCGATTACCACGGAGCGGGCCGCTCGCCCCTTGGCAGCACCAACGATCCTCAGCCGGAGGTCATGGAGAGGTTCTATCGTATGTTATAATGTGCATGTCCCGGTTCTTTTACCGGGGCATTTTCAATGAAAGGGAGCCATATCATGAACAGCAATACCTTAGAGCGCCTTTCGGATACGCAGGTGATCGGCCGCCGCTTCCAGTGCCTTGACACCATCGATTCCACCAACACCGAGTGCAAGCGCCGCGCCCTGGCCGGAGAGCCGGAGGGCCTGGTGATCACCGCAGAAGAACAGACCGCAGGAAGAGGCCGCTACGGGCGCAGCTTTCATTCGCCCAAGGGCAAGGGCCTTTACTATTCGTGCCTGCTTCGCCCGCAGCTTCGCCCCGAAGAGGCGGTGAACCTGACGGCCTGGATCGCGGCGGCTGTCTGCGACGCCATCGAAGAGACCTGCGGCGTCAGCACGCAGATCAAGTGGACCAACGACATCATTCTGGACGGGAAAAAGCTGTGCGGCATTCTCACCGAGATGGAGGTGGATGCAGAAACGGGAACGGTCCGCTATATCGTGCCCGGCATCGGCATCAACGTCAATCACCGGGAAGAGGATCTGGAGCCTTCCATCCGCCCCATCGCCACATCTCTTGCCATGCACCTGGGCCATGAGGTAGACCGCACCGCGCTGGCCGCTGCTCTGACCAGGCACCTGGACCGGCTGTACAGTGTCTTTCCCGCGCAGAAAGAGGAGTACCTGCAGAAATACCGGCAGCGCTGCTGCACCGTCGGCATCCCCCTGATGCTCCATTATGCCGGCGGCACCTGTGAGGAAGCCTACGGCCTTGCCATCGATGACGATTTTCGTCTGGTGGTGCGTATGGCAGACGGCCAGGTTCAGCATGTCAGCACCGGCGAGGTGTCGGTGCGCGGCCTTTGCGGCTACGTCTGATGAGCAATTTCCGGCCCGGAAAGACCCTTTCGGATCCGGGTGAAAAAATATTTTTTTCAAGAAGACTCCCTGCCGGGTCTTCTTTTTTTAATATACAGAAAAATTTTTTGCGTACAGCTCAGCTTGCGTCCTTACGAAATGAAAAGTGACAGGAAGGGCGGTGAAACGGAAAAATACTATAAAATATATATATTTTTACAGTGTTTCCTATAAAAATATGCGAAAAAAGTCGTCATTGAAACGGGCTCTGCGATAATTTATTTTAAATATTTTCATACGTGGAAACGCACGGACGCGTGGGCGAGGTAACGGCTTTTCGACGGTTTTGCGTAAATGCCCGAAACCGTTAAAACACAAGGCTTTTGGGGCCTGAAAAAAAATCGGAAATTTTCAAAAAAGGGGTTGCATATCGATGTTTCATGATGTATATTGATTAGGCTTGCTTACGGAAGGGAAATTCCGCAAAGAATCCGCCCTTACCAGCCAAGACGCAGGAGGTTGCTGTGCTATCAGGGAACTCCTGGGGAGAACTGTCCATCCTTGAGATGGGCGAAGGCGTTCTCGTGATTTTCGCTTGAGCGATCAAGCAGGGAACACGCGGCAGCGTGTACCGAACCCCTAAGAGTTGCAGGGGCAAGACAACAAACCGTTGAAGTTCCAACGAAAACACGATGGAACAACCTCACGCAGATATAGCGAAAATGCGTGTAAACCGCGAAGCATTCCGCTTCGCAAAGCAAACACAGAAGGAGAAAAAAATCAAATGAGTAGTCAGAAAATCAGAATCAGACTCAAGGCTTACGACCACAAGGCTCTGGACCAGTCTGCAGCAAAGATCGTAGAAGCTGCAAAGAAGACCGGCGCTGAGGTCTCCGGACCCATCCCTCTCCCCACCGAGAAGGAAGTCGTTACCATCCTGAGAGCCGTTCACAAGTACAAGGACAGCCGTGAACAGTTCGAACAGAGGACCCACAAGAGACTGATTGATATCCTCAACCCGACCGCAAAGACCATGGACACTCTCATGAAGCTGGACATGCCCGCAGGTGTGGATATCGAAATTAAGCTGTAAGTACCAGACGTAACATAGATTACTAACGGACTTAGTATGATTGCACAACGCAATCCGCTGTAAGAACTTAGGAGGAAAAAGAATGAAAGCAATTTTGGGAAAGAAGATCGGCATGACCCAGATCTTTTCCGAAGCAGGAGAAATCATTCCTGTAACTGTCATTGAAGCTGGCCCCGCAGTGGTAACCCAGATCAAGACCGTTGAAAATGATGGCTACTACGGCGTACAGATCGGTTTTGAAGACCAGAAGGCTTGCAGAATGAACAAGCCTGCCAAGGCTCACTTCGATAAGGCCGGCGTAGGCTACAAGAAGCACCTGGCCGAATTCAGACCGGAAGAGGGCGATACCTACGAGGTCGGACAGGTCATCACCGTCGCAGACTTCGAGGCCGGCATCAAGCTGGACGTTACCGGTACTTCCAAAGGTAAGGGTACCCAGGGTAACATCAAGAGAAACCACCACAGAAGAGGACCTATGACTCACGGTTCCAAGCACAAGAGACTGCCCGGCGGTCTGGCTGCTGCAACCTACCCCTCCAGAGTATTCCTTGGCAACAAGGCTCCCGGAAGAACCGGTAGAGATACCGTCACCATGCAGAACCTCGAACTGGTAAAAGTTATTGCTGACAGAAACCTGATGCTCGTTAAGGGCGCTGTTCCCGGAAACAAGGGAGGTCTCCTCCGTATCCGTACAGCAGTCAAGGTTGGTAAGTAGCGCGACTGAAAGGAGGTAGTCCAATGGCAGAATTAAAAATGCTGAACATGCTCGGCGCAGAAGCCGGAACCATCGAACTGAACGATGCCGTTTTCGCGATCGAGCCCAATGAATTCGCAGTACATGCATATGTTAAGAATTATTTAGCAAATCAGAGACAGGGCACCCAGTCCGCAAAGACCAGAGGCGACGTCAGAGGAGGCGGCAGAAAGCCCTTCCGGCAGAAGGGTACCGGTCGTCACAGACAGGGCTCCACTGTTGATCCTACTCAGGTAGGCGGCGGCGTAGCATTCGCACCCAAGCCCAGAAGCTACAGATATGCGATCCCCAAGAAGGTAAAGAGACTGGCAATGCTGTCCATGCTCTCTTCCAAGCTGGCCGACAACGAAATGATCGTTCTCGACAACCTGTCCTTCGAGACCGCAAAGACAAAGGAAATGATCAAGGTCCTGGCTAACATCGGCGCCGCCAAGAAGGCTCTGATCGTTACCGACCACGTTGACGAAAACGTTATGCTCAGCGCAGCAAACATCCCCGGCGTCCAGGTAACCTGGGTCGGTCAGGTCAACGTATATGAGATCATCAACCATACCAGCCTCATCCTGACTCAGGATGCTGCTAAGAAGCTTGAGGAGGTATACGCATAATGAAGACCGCTTATGACATTATCAAGTGCCCCGTGATCTCCGAAAAGAGCATGGACGACGCACAGGAAAGAAAGTACACCTTCAAGGTAGACGTTAAGGCTACCAAGCCTCAGATCAAGGCAGCTGTTGAAGAAGCATTCGGCGTAGACGTAGTAAGAGTCAACACCGTTAACTACGACGGCAAGGTAAAGAGACAGGGCGTCAACGTAGGCAGAACTCCTGCTTACAAGAAGGCAGTTGTATTCATCTCTGAAACCAGCAAGACCATCGAATTCTTCGAAGGCATGTAATTAGGAGGAGATTAAAATGGGAATCAAAAAGTATAAACCGACTACTCCGGGTCTGAGAGGAATGACCGTCTCCACCTTCGAAGAGATCACTTCTTCCACTCCGGAAAAGTCCCTGACCGTTTCTCTGAAGAAGAACGCAGGAAGAAATAACCGCGGCGCCATCACCGTTCGCCACAGAGGCGGCGGCAACAGACGCAAGTACAGAGTCATCGATTTCAAGAGAAATAAGGATGGCATCCCCGCAACTGTTAAGACCATCGAATACGATCCCAACAGAAGCGCAAACATCGCACTGCTCTGCTACGCAGACGGCGAAAAGACCTACATCATCGCTCCCAACGGGCTGCAGGTCGGCGATGTACTGTACAGCGGTGCAGACGCAGATATCAAGGTTGGAAACGCTCTTCCCCTTGCAAATATCCCTCTCGGTACTCTGATCCACAATGTAGAGCTCAAGGTCGGCAAGGGTGCTCAGCTTTGCAGAGCCGCAGGTAACGCTGCACAGCTCATGGCAAAGGAAGGCAACTATGCACAGGTAAGACTTCCGTCCGGCGAAGTTCGCAAGATCAGCATGCTTTGCAGAGCGACCATCGGTGAAGTCGGCAACGGCGATCACGAGCTGGTCAACATCGGTAAAGCCGGCCGCACCAGACACATGGGCATCCGTCCTACCGTTCGCGGTTCTGTAATGAACCCCAATGATCACCCCCACGGCGGTGGTGAAGGTAAGGCACCCGTTGGTCGTCCCGGACCTGTTACTCCTTGGGGCAAGCCTGCTCTCGGTTACAAGACCAGAAAGAAGAACAAGGCTTCCGACAAGTACATTGTTAAGAGAAGAAATCAGAAGTAATCAGGGAGGATAACTAAATGAGCAGATCATTAAAGAAGGGCCCGTTCGTAAACGAAAAGCTTCTGAAGGCAATCGAAGCAATGAACGCAGCCAACGATAAGAAGGTCGTAAAGACCTGGTCCAGATCTTCTACCATTTTCCCTCAGATGATCGGACACACCATTGCCGTATATGACGGCCGCAAGCACATCCCCGTATATGTAACCGAAGATATGGTCGGTCATAAGCTGGGCGAGTTTGCACCCACCAGAACCTTCAGAGGCCACGCCGGTTCCTCCAAGGTAAAGTAAGAAAGGAAGGAGATAAAAAATGGAAGCAAGAGCAATTGCTAAATACGTAAGAATGTCTCCCTCCAAGCTCAAGCCTGTAGCTGACCTGGTCAGAGGCAAGAGCCTTCAGGAAGCACTTACCATCTTAAAGTTCACCCCCGGAAAGAGCGCTGAACTTGTTGAAAAGGTTGTCATCTCTGCCCGCGCAAACGCAGAAAACAACTTCGATATGGATTTCGACAAGCTGTATGTCGCTGAGATCTATGTAAACCAGGGCCCCACCATGAAGCGTTGGAGAGCCGGTTCTCAGGGCAGAGCAGGCAGAATTCTCAAGAGAAGCTCTCACATCGGTGTTGTACTTAAGGAAAGATAATCAGGAGGAAATAAAATGGGTCAGAAAGTAAGTCCCCATGGATTCAGAGTCGGCGTTATCCAGGATTGGGATTCCAAGTGGTACGCTAATAAGAAGAACTTCTCTGATTATCTGGTAGAAGACAACAAGGTCAGAGAATACATCAAGAAGAAGCTCTATGCAGCCGGCGTCAGCAAGATCGTCATTGAAAGAGCTGCAGAGAACACCATGCGCATCAGCGTGCTCACCGCAAAGCCCGGTATGGTCATCGGACGCGGCGGCGACGGCATCGATCAGCTGAAGAGCGAGATCGAAAAGCTGACCGGCAAGCAGATCTCCCTCAACATCGTAGAGCTGAAGCGCCCCGACGCCGATGCTCAGCTGACTGCAGAAAGCATTGCACAGGCTCTGGAAAAGAGAACCTCTTTCAGAAGAGCCATGAAGCAGGCGATCCAGAGAGCCATGAAGGCCGGTGCCAAGGGTATCAAGGTCGTCATCAGCGGCCGTGTAGGCGGTGCTGAAATCGCAAGAAGCGAAAAGTACAGCGAAGGTAATGTTCCCCTTCACACTCTCCGTGCCAATATCGACTACGGTTTCACCGAAGCGGATACCCAGTACGGAAGAATCGGTGTAAAGGTTTGGGTCAACGTCGGCGAAGTTTTGGGCAAGGATCTGGTTCCTGCCATTCCCGAAGAGACTGAAACCAAGAGAGAACGCGGCAAGCGCGGCGATCGCAGAAACGGCGAAAGAAGAGAACGCCGTGAAAGAACCGATCGCGATCAGCGCAGAGGCGGCAGATTCGAGGAAAAAGAAGTCAAGAAGTTCGAGAATCCTCGCAAGCGCCCCGTTAAGGCTGCCGAACCCGAAGTAGTTGAAGCTGCTCCTGCAGTTGAAGAAGCTGCACCCGCAGAAGAGTAACAAGAAGGAGGAATTTGCCAATGTTAATGCCAAAGCGCGTGAAGTACAGAAGACTTCACAGAGGCAGAATGAAGGGCATTGCAACCAAGGGTAACACCGTTACCTACGGTACCTATGGTCTCCAGTCCATGGAATGCGGTTGGATCACTGCTAACCAGATCGAAGCTGCTCGTATCGCAATGACCAGATATATCAAGAGAGGCGGCGAGGTCTACATCAAGATCTTCCCTCACAAGTCTGTAACCAAGAAGCCTGCTGAAGTTCGTATGGGTTCCGGTAAAGGTTCTCCCGAATATTGGGTAGCAGTTGTAAAGCCCGGCAGAGTTATGTTTGAGATCGGCGGAGTTTCCGAAGAAGCAGCAAGAGAAGCTATGCGTCTCGCTTCCCACAAGCTCCCCGTAAAGTGCAAGTTCGTTAAGAAGGAAGAAGCATAATGAAAATTGAAGCAATCAAGAAGATGAGCCAGACCGAGCTTGCAGCTGAGGAACTGAAGCTGAAGAAGGAGCTGTTCAACCTCCGCTTCCAGCATGTTACCGGCCAGCTTGAGAACTCGCTCAAGATGAAAGAAGTTAAGAAAGACATCGCAAGAATCAAGACTGTCATGAGAGAGAACGAGCTCAAGGCAGCAGAAAAGTAATCGAAAGGAGGATGCAGAAATGTCTGATGAAAGAAATCTCAGAAAGACCAAGGTTGGTTTTGTAGTTAGCAACAAGATGAACAAGACGATCGTCGTTGCAATCGAAGAATCCCGTCGCCATTCTCTTTACGGTAAGTCTGAAAAGATCACCAAGAAGTTCATGGCACACGATGAAAACAACGAGTGCCAGATCGGCGATAAGGTAAAGATCATGGAAACAAGACCTCTGTCCAAGAACTGCAGATGGAGACTTGTTGAAATCGTCGAGAAGGTCAAGTAAGGAGGCACCAGATGATTCAGAATGAAACAAGACTGAAGGTTGCTGACAATTCCGGCGCAAAGGAACTCCTTTGCATCCGTATTCTCGGCGGCACCGGTCGTAAGTATGCAAACATCGGCGACATCATCGTATGTGCCGTCAAGGATGCAACCCCCGGCGGTCAGGTAAAGAAGGGTGACGTCGTTAAGGCTGTCATCGTAAGAACCGCAAGCGGCGCAAGAAGAATGGACGGAAGCTATGTAAAGTTCGATCAGAATGCTGCTGTTATTATTAAGGATGACAAGACACCTATCGGAACCCGTATCTTTGGACCGGTAGCAAGAGAGCTGAGAGACAAGGGATTCATGAAGATCGTTTCCCTGGCTCCTGAAGTTCTGTAGGAGGTTCAGATTAATGAAAATCAAAAAAGATGATACCGTCCTGGTAATTGCCGGCAAAGACAAGGGCATGAAGGGAAAGGTTCTCCGTGTTGACACCAAGAACGAGCGCGTTTATGTAGAAGGCGTAAACATTCAGACCAAGCATGCGAAGGCACAGCAGAATCAGCCTGCCGAGATCCGCAAGGTCGAAGGACCCATCCATGTTTCCAACGTTATGTACTACGACACCAAGGCCAAGGCTGCAACCAAGATCGGTTATGTCGTAGAAAACGGCGTAAAGAAGAGAGTTTCCAAGAAGTCCGGTCAGGTCATTGACTAATAGAAAGGAGAAAACACAATGTCGGCAAGACTGAAAGAAAAGTACACCGCTGAAGTTTTCCCCGCACTCAAGGAAAAGTTTCAGTACGAGAACGTTATGATGGTTCCCAAGCTTGAGAAGATCACCCTCAACATGGGCTTCGGCGATTGCAAAGACAACGCCAAGCTGCAGGAACTGGCTGTTAAGGAAATGGCCATGATCTCCGGACAGGCTCCCGTAGTCACCAAGTCCAGAAAGTCCATCGCGAACTTCAAGATCAGAGAAGGCATGGCTGTCGGCTGCAAGGTAACCCTGCGCGGCGACAACATGTATGAATTCGCTGATAAGCTGTTCAACATCGCACTGCCCAGAGTAAGAGACTTCAAGGGCGTTAAGCAGAATTCCTTCGACGGCCGCGGCAACTACTCCATGGGCGTAAAGGAACAGCTGATCTTCCCCGAAATCGTTTACGATCAGGTCGAAAAGGTCAGAGGTATGGACATTATTTTCACCACCACGGCTAAGACCGACGAAGAAGCAAAGGCTCTTCTCGAAATGCTCGGCATGCCGTTTGAGAAGTAGGAGGTCACAATGGCTAAGACATCTCTTAAGGTTAAGCAGCAGAGAGCTCCCAAGCATTCCACTCAGGCTTACAACCGCTGCAAGATTTGCGGAAGACCCCATGCATATTTAAGAAAGTACGGTATCTGCCGTATTTGTTTCAGAGAGCTTGCTTACAAGGGACAGATCCCCGGCGTAAAGAAGGCAAGCTGGTAATTCGAAGGAAGGAGGCATACTCACAATGACTATGACAGATCCTGTAGCAGATATGCTTACAAGAATCAGAAATGCCAACATTGCAGGTCATGCAAGTGTTGAAATCCCCGCATCCAAGCTCAAGAAGAATATCGCTGAAATCCTTCTGAAGGAAGGCTATATCAAGAGCTTCGAGATCGTTGAAGGTGACGTTCAGAACACCATCAAGATCCAGATGAAGTATGCAGGCGATAAGACCAGAGTCATCACCGGTATTCAGAGAGTATCCAAGCCCGGACTCAAGGTCTATGTAAAAGCGGATGAAGTTCCCAAGGTCCTGGGCGGCCTGGGTATTGCTATCATCTCCACCTCCAACGGCCTTATCACCGATAAGGAAGCTCGCAAGCTGAACGTTGGCGGCGAAGTTATCTGCTACGTTTGGTAATTAGGAAAGGAGAAACAAATGTCCAGAATAGGAAAACTGCCTGTGACTGTTCCTGCCGGCGTCGAAGTCACCGTTAGTGACAAGAACCTGGTTACCGTAAAGGGACCCAAGGGTACCCTCAGCGAGCAGATCAGCCCCCTCATCAAAATTGAACAGGAAAACGGTGTCGTTACCCTGACCACCGCAGAAAGCAGCCGTGACGCAGAAATGAAGTACGGTCTGTCCAGAACCCTGGTCAACAACATGGTAATCGGCGTAACCCAGGGTTACGAAAAGAAGCTGGAAATGATCGGCGTTGGTTACAAGGCCGAAAAGAAGGGCAAGGACCTGGTTATGCAGCTTGGTTACTCTCACCCTGTTATCATGACTGACCCCGAAGGCATTGAAACTGCCTGCACCTCTGCTACCGAAATCGTTGTCAAGGGCGCTGATAAGGCTCTCGTCGGCAACTACGCTGCAGTCATTCGCTCCTGGAGAAAGCCTGAACCCTATAAGGGCAAGGGTATTCGCTACGCAGGTGAACATGTACGCAGAAAAGAAGGCAAGACCGGTAAGTAAAGGAAGGAGTGAACGAAATGGCTAACAGAAGCAGAAATGATAATCGTCTGGCCAGACATGCCAGAGTAAGAAAGAGCGTTTTCGGAACTCCCGAGATGCCCAGACTGTGTGTATTCAGAAGCTCCAAGAACATCTACGCACAGGTCATTGACGATGTAAACGGCAAGACCATCTGTGCAGCATCCACCCTTGACAAGGAGATCAAGGAACAGGTCTCTTACGGCGGCAACAAGGCTGCTGCCAAGCTGGTCGGCGAGCTGGTCGGCAAGAGAGCTAAGGAAGCTGGAGTTGAAACTGTATGCTTCGACAGAGGCGGATACCTCTATCACGGAAGAGTACAGGAACTGGCTGATGGCGCAAGAGCTGCCGGCCTGAATTTCTAAGGAGGAGTTATCTGAATGCGTAATATTGACGTAACCAAGCTCGATCTGAAGGAATCCATCATTAACATCAGAAGAGTTACCAAGGTTGTTAAGGGTGGTAAGAACTCCAGATTCAGCGTCACCGTCGTTGTAGGTGACAATGCAGGTCATGTAGGCCTGGGTCTCGGCAAGTCCGTTGAAATCCCCGAAGCCGTCAGAAAGGCTACCGAGGATGCAAAGAAGTCCCTGATCACCGTTCCCCTCGTAGGAACGACCATCCCCCACAAGACCCTCGGTGTCTTCGGCGCAGGCAAGGTTCTCATCATGCCCGCCGCTCCCGGTACCGGAGTTATTGCCGGTGGTTCTGCACGTACCGTGCTGGAATTTGCCGGTGTTACTGACGTAAGAGCAAAGTCCCTGGGCTCCAGCAATGCAGGAAACGTTGCGCATGCAACTCTCGCAGGCCTGAAGCAGCTGAGAACTGTTGAACAGGTCGCAGCTCTGAGAGGACTGAGCAAGGAAGAGATTCTGGGATAGGAGGAGAAATAAATGCTTAAGATCACATTAGTAAAGAGCACGATCGGCGCTACTCCTTATCAGAAGAAGGTTGTTGAAGCTCTCGGACTGAGAAAGCTCCATCACACTGTAGAGCTGCCCGACACTCCTCAGACCTGGGGAGCTGTAAAGAAGGTTTCTCACCTCTTAAAGGTTGAAGAGTGCTAAAGGGAGGACGAATCAATGAAACTTCATGAATTAAAGAAGCCCGAAGGCTCCACTTTCGTGGGCAAGAGAAAGGGCAGAGGTACCGGTACCGGAAATGGTACTACCGCCGGCCGTGGTATGAACGGTCAGAAGTCCAGAAGCGGCGGCAAGCTCCGTCTCGGTTTCGAAGGCGGCCAGATGCCTCTCTACAGAAGAATCCCCAAGAGAGGATTCACCAATCACTGGAGCGTTACCTACGTTGGCGTCAATGTAGATGCACTCAATGTCTTTGAAGACGGAACCACCGTTACTCCCGAAATGATGATGGATCTGGGCCTTGCAAAGGGCGTATCCGACGGCATCAAGATTCTCGGAAACGGCGAGCTGACCAAGAAGCTGACCGTACAGGCACAGAAGTTCAGCAACAGCGCGATCGACAAGATCGTTGCAGCAGGAGGAAAGGCTGAGGTGATCTAATGGGCATGCTGCAGACTATGAAGCAGGCCTGGAAGATTCCTGAAATGAGAAAGAAAATTCTCTATACCTTCGCTATGCTGGTAGTCTTCCGCCTCGGCTCCAACATCCCCGTCCCCGGTATCAACAGAGCACTGCTGACCAACATGTTCGATTCCAACGAAGCCGGACTGTTTGGTCTGTTCGATCTGTTCTCCGGAGGATCCTTCAGCAACTTCACCATCTTCGCGCTGAGCATCACTCCTTACATCACATCCTCCATTATTCTGCAGCTGCTGGCAGTTGCCTTCCCCAAGCTGGAAGAGCTGACCAAGCAGGGCGAAGAGGGAAGACGTAAGATGGCTGCTCTCACAAGATACATCACCGTCGGTCTGGCTCTGATCCAGGCCATCGGCTACACCTTCGGTCTGTTCGGAAACGTGCTGTCTGACAACAGCATCCTTTCCAAGATCGTCATCGTTCTGACTCTGGTCGCCGGCACCATCTTCCTGATGTGGCTGGGCGAACGGATCAACGATAAGGGCATCGGCAACGGTATCTCGCTGATCATCTTCGCAGGTATCGTTTCCAGAATCCCCACCACCATTTCCAAGACTGTCAGCAAGGTCGCAAGCGGCAGCGTCGGAATCATCTCCGTTGTGCTCTTCCTGATCTTTGCACTGCTGATCATCGTGGGCATCATCCTCGTTACCGAGGGTACCCGCAAGATCCCCGTACAGTACGCAAAGAGAGTCGTCGGCCGCAAGGTCTACGGCGGACAGAGCAGCCATATCCCCATGAAGGTAAATCAGGCAGGCGTTATTCCCGTCATCTTCGCAGTATCCATTCTGCAGCTGCCCAATACCATCGCATATATGGCTCCCAACACCGGATTCGCAAACTTTGTGACCAAGTACCTGAGCACCTCCGGAAACCCCGGTGTCTACATCATGGGCGTTTTGGAGATCCTGCTCATCATCGGATTCACCTACTTCTATGCTGCCATCACCTTCAACCCTGTTGAAATTGCTGAGCAGATGAAGTCCAACGGCGGATTCATTCCCGGAATCCGTCCCGGCAGATCCACTGCGGAATATATCCAGAAGGTCAGCAGCAGACTGAATGTGGTAAGCGCCCTCTTCCTTGCGGTCGTAGCGACTCTGCCCACCATTCTGCAGCAGCTTACCACCCTGTCCATCGGCTTCGGCGGCACCTCCGTTATCATTGCGATCGGCGTTGCCCTGGATACCATGAAGCAGATCGAGACCATGATGGTAATGCGCAACTACAGCGGATTCCTTAAGTAGGAGGACAGGTACGAAAATGAAGCGTGTTGTTTTATTAGGCCCCCCGGGCGCCGGAAAGGGCACCCAGGCCGAAGGAATTTCCACAAAATATAACATCCCGCACATCTCCACAGGAGATATCTTCCGGGCAAATGTCAAGGAAGGTACTCCTTTGGGGGTAAAGATCAGCTCCATTATGGAAGCCGGTCAGCTTGTTCCCGACGAGCTGGTATGCGAGGTCGTGGCAGACAGAGTGCAGAAGAGCGACTGCGCGAACGGTTATCTTCTGGACGGCTTCCCCAGAACCGTCGCCCAGGCAAAGTTCTTTGACGAATATCTGGCAAAGAACGGTCAGGAGCTGGATAAAGTAATAGATATCGAAGTAGATGAAGCTATCCTCCTTCCCCGAATGGTCGGAAGAAGAGTCTGCAGAAAGTGCGGAAAGCCGTATCACGTCGTTTCCATGCCCCCCAAGGTCGAGGGCGTCTGCGATGTCTGCGGCGGCGAAGTCTATCAGAGAGCAGACGATACGGAAGAGACCGTTAAAAATCGTTTTGCAGTCTATCAGGCTCAGACAAGTCCTCTCACCGATTACTACCGCAGCAGCGGTAAGCTGGCGCCCATCGACGGAGCCGGTTCTGTACAGGATGTACTGAACGCGATCTGTGCAGTATTGGGAGAATAACCATGATCGTGCTCAAATCCGCGCATGAGATCGAGCAAATGAAAAAAGCAGCAGCCGTCACCGCAGCCATGCTCGACGAGCTGCCTTCGATCATCGCGCCCGGTATCAGCACAAAGGATATCGACCATTGGTGCGAAGCTTATATTCGCAATCACGGAATGCTTCCCGCATTCAAGGGCTACGGCGGGTTTCCCGCCGCTGCCTGCGTGTCTGTCAATGAGGAAGTCGTTCACGGCATCCCCTCGAAGAAGCGGCTGCTTCGCGAGGGTGATATCGTCAGTGTCGATCTGGGAACCGTCTGCAACGGCTATTACTCCGATGCCGCAAGGACCTATCCGGTCGGCACGATCAGCGATGAACATGCCCGGCTGATCCGGGTCGCCGAGGAAAGCTTTTTCGAAGGACTCAAGTTCTGCCGAAAGGGCAACCGCCTCGGAGATGTATCCCATGCGATCCAGACATGTGTTGAATCCGCAGGCTTTGCCGTCGTCCGCGATTTCGTGGGCCACGGTGTCGGCAGAAATCTTCATGAGGATCCCCAGATCCCCAATTACGGAAAGGCCGGTCGCGGTCCGCTCCTGACCCCGGGTATGACCCTGGCCATCGAGCCCATGATCTGCACCGGCGCTTATGATGTAAAGGTCCTGTCCAACGACTGGACAGCCGTCACCTGTGATGGCTCCTGGGCAGCCCATTACGAAAACACCGTCGTTATCACCGAAGGCGAGCCCAGGATCCTTACGCTTCTGGGTGCGGAAGAAACAAATTTGAGTTCCAACAAGGAGGACGCTGTTCATGGCTAAAAGCGACAGCATTGAAGTAGTCGGTACCGTGCTTGAGGCACTGCCCAACACCATGTTCAAGGTCAAGCTTGAAAACGGTTTCGAGGTATTGGCTCATATTTCCGGAAAGATGAGAATGAATTTCATCCGCATTCTTCCCGGAGATAAGGTCAGAGTAGAGCTCAGCCCCTACGACCTGACCCGCGGCAGAATCACCTGGAGAGATAAGTAGCAAGAACAAACAGGAGGAAGAAATGAAAGTCAGACCTTCAGTAAAGCCCATCTGCGAAAAGTGCAAGGTAATCAAGAGAAACGGAAAAGTTATGGTTATCTGCGAAAACCCGAAGCATAAGCAGGTTCAGGGTTAAGATGATCAGATCAACAGGATCAGACATCTTCCAATAGGTATTGTGTGCCGGCGCACTCACGCGGTTGGCACGTCAAATTATAATTTATAGTTGCAGTACAATCAGGAGGTATAATTTATGGCTCGTATAGCCGGTGTCGATTTGCCCAGAGAAAAGAGGGTCGAAATCGGACTTACCTACATTTACGGTATCGGAAAGCCCACTGCAAAGGCCATCCTTGAGAAGGCCGGCGTAAATCCGGATACCAGAGTAAAGGATCTTACAGAAGATGAAGCAGGTGCGATCAGAAAGATCATCGACAGCGAATACATGGTCGAAGGTGATCTGAAGAGAGACACCGCTCTCAATATCAAGCGTCTGATGGAGATCGGATGCTTCAGAGGCGTTCGCCACAGAAGAGGTCTTCCCGTTCGCGGCCAGAACACCAAGAATAACGCTCGCACCAGAAAAGGCCCCAAGAAGACTGTCGGCCGCAAGAAGAAGGATTAGTAAGGAGGTAAGCTAGAATGGCAACAGTAAAGAAGACTGTACGCAAGAAGAAGAGAGAACGCAAGAATATCGAAGCCGGTCAGGCACATATTCAGGCATCCTTCAACAACACCCTGGTAACCCTCACCGACCTTTCCGGAAATGCGATCTCCTGGTGCAGCGCCGGTTCCCTCGGTTTCAAGGGATCCAGAAAGTCCACCCCGTTTGCTGCTCAGATGGCTGCTGAAGAAGCTGCCAAGGGCGCGATCGATCAGGGACTCAAGACCGTAGAAGTTTATGTAAAGGGCCCCGGTTCCGGCAGAGAAGCTGCTATCAGAGCTCTGCAGAGCGCCGGTCTTACAGTTACTATGATCAAGGATATCACTCCTATTCCTCACAATGGCTGCAGACCGCCGAAGAGAAGAAGAGTGTAGTTAAGGGAGGACAAACAACATGGCAAGATATACAGGACCTTCCTGCAAGCTTTGCAGAAGAGAAGGATGCAAGCTGTTCCTCAAGGGCGAACGCTGCTACAGCAGCAAGTGCGCTATGGAGAAGAGAGCTTATGCTCCCGGACAGCACGGACAGGATAGAAAGAAGAACTCCAACTATGGTCTCCAGCTTCGCGAAAAGCAGAAGACCAAGCGTTTCTACGGACTGCAGGAAACTCAGTTCAGAAACTATTTTGAAAAGGCAGCTGCCAAGCCCGGTATCACCGGTGAAAACCTGCTCATCATGCTGGAGAGCAGACTTGACAACACCGTATTCAGAATGGGCTTTGCTTCCTCCAGAAAGGAAGCAAGACAGCTGGTTACTCACGGTCACTTCACCGTTAACGGCAAGAAGGTCGACATTCCCTCTCAGCTGGTCAAGGCCGGCGATGTAATCGCAGTCAAGGAAAAGAGCCAGTCATCTCTCAAGTTCAAAGAAATGAAGGAAATGACCATCAGCACTCCCGAATGGGTCACCATCAACACCGAGAAGCTGGAAGGAAAGGTACTTTCTCTCCCCACTCGTGCAATGATCGATACACCTGTTGCTGAGCACCTGATCGTCGAGCTCTACTCAAAATAAGTAGCTTGAACCGATAAATCAACAGATGAAAGGAACAAGGAGGGATTTTGAGTGATAGAAATTGAAAAGCCGAACATCATGAGCGAATGCGCTGAAGATGATCCTTGCTACGGAAAATTTATCGTTGAACCCCTCGAAAGAGGCTACGGAAACACCCTCGGAAATGCGCTGAGAAGGATCCTTCTCA
>JABUTE010000263.1 GCA_021443825.1 Bacillota bacterium | reverse complement strand
AGGGCTGCTGTTCTTGATGAACAGACAAGCGATGTTTTATCTAGTTTCAACTATGTCCAGCAGCACAGAGACCATCTTGCAGACCTCTGCTCTCGTGGCAGGCGCGTTGGGAGCAAAGATATTGTTTCCTTTGCCGCTGATGATGCCGGCTGCCTTCAGCTTATTGACAGATGCCGCCGCATAGGGTGCGATCTGATCTGCGTCAGCAAAGGCTTCGGCAGCTTCAGGGCTTGCGAGCTCAAATTTCATAACATTGCCTGCAAACCGGTCGAGCACGGTGCAAAGCTCCTGGCGGGTGATCGGTGCATTGGGACGGAAGGTTCCGTCATCATGGCCCATAACGACACCGTTTTCGTATGCCCAACAGGTGGCCCCGAAATACCAGTCGCCTTTTGCTACATCGGTAAAGACTACGTCAGTGTAGCTGCTCAGATCTGCCTTTGCCATATTTGCCAGAATGGTCACAAACTGGGCTCTGGTGATGCTGCTGTTGGGCTTAAAGCTTCCGTCTGAGAAGCCGTGAATGATATCGCGCTCATACAGGTCGTTTACATAAGCCTGATACCAGCTGTCTGCAGCAACATCGGTGAAGAAGCCTCCTGCGGGCAGAACAGCGACCCACTTGGCGTAAACGGTCATGTTCGCCCCGAGCTGAATGGTGGTGATCCTGTTGGTCAGCTGGGGATCGGAATACCAGCCTTCGAACTCGAAGCCCTCTTTATGAGGAGTATACTCTTCCAGATCGATGATGTTTCCGCGCAGCTTGCTGATCGAAACGAGCTCGCTTCCGCCGTTGGTATTAAAGGAAAGGGTATTCTTTCCCTGAGAATCATCGGAAACGCTGCCGCTTGCCGTCTTCCACGGAACGAAGGAGCCGTAATACGTATAGTAATGCGGATAATCATAACGATAGTTATAGATCTCATTCTTTTCGACCGGGGTAGAATCGTCTACCTGTTCGCCCGTCGCATCCGTGACGATAAGCACTCCGTTTGCAGGTTCCAGGGTGCCGTAGTTGATCTGAAGATCGGCAAAGGTCTTTCCGCTTGTTTTTACAGGCGTAAATCCGATATCGCCGGTGATCGTGCCGGGCACGATGGTATAGGATCTGCGCAGATCGGCCTCATTGACGCAGTAGTTATCGGGGTCTACACCGGGGCCGAAAAGCAGGGAGGCGGTTGCCTGATAAGTGCCGGGAATTATTTTGTCTCCGCCGCGGACCGATACGGTCACATCCTCACCGTCGACAGCTCCGGACACCTCTGCCGTAACGCTCTTGGGGTTTTCGTCGTAAACAAGGTTTTCATCGCCGCTCCAGGTGACGGTAAGGGGCCGAGGCGCAATGGCAACAGAACCGGTCAAAACTTCCATGTCGGTATAGGTATGGCTTGCGGAAGTTCCGCTGAACAGCAACCGATAGGTCTGAGTGCCGACTCCGGGATTACCGGAAACATCCAGCGAATAGGTTCCGGAGACTGCTCCGTCGCCGGTCAGGGCCGTGATATGCGATGCATCGATGTCGAGAATGCTGCTCCAGCTGTCGCCGTAGACCGGCGCATCGATCTTGACATCGATGACGTTATCAACGGTCGCATCTGTTCCGGCAACGAGAAACAGGATCTCGGCAACGGTAAAGTTGATCGAACCGGTGACCGTACCTCGATAATTATTTAGATTATCGCTGGGAGAAGGATCAAAGGTCCAGTTGATGGTTCCGGTCGTTCCGACAGGAAGACGGGACAGCGCAGATTCAACATCTGATTGGCTGCCACGGGTAATATCTCCATAGGAATAAAGAAATGTACCGTAAATTTTCGGATCGGAAGCAAAGCCCTTTATAACAGGCTCTTCAAAGCTGCCGCTGCCGGCTAATACTTTTTTATTCGCAGGGGGCATTTCCCCGGTGATGTCTGCGGGAGTGATCTCGCCGGAAACATCATCCATCACATAGGTGGCATTCAGTCGGTAATTATCCTTATCAGCACCGATAAGGGCCATGCCTGCAATGGTAACAGAATACTGACCCACATCCTTCTGATCAAATGTGACTACAGCATTGCCTGTGTTTCTGTTAAAGTCGATGTCTACATCGTCGGAACCGTACTTGTTCGAAATGACAAGTGAACCTGTTTTAGAAATATCCGCACCGGCGGTAAATAAACCATCGTAGGTCTTTTCCAAATACAGAGAATTATTCCATATCTGGATCAGTCTGGGCCCTACCGTTAATTGTCCGGGATAATAAGAGATATTATAGTTCTGCGCAGACAAGCCGGACAATTCGATGGAATAGACATCAGCATTGTCGCCCTTGGTATATCCGGTATAGACCGGTGTTCCGAGGAGGACCGATTCATCATCACCTTCGACAAAGCCGGCGATCTCTACTTGATAAGGATCAACGGCATTATAGGGAGATTCCGATCCGTATACAACCTGGAGATTGCGCACCGTCGCCGTCAACTCCGCTTTTGCGACTTCGATGGTGCCGCTTTGGGCGATCACATCAGTATAATTGCCGTCTGCGGAATTAAACAGGATCTGCCAGGCCTGACGTCCGGCACCGGGCACCGGCGCATCGGCATCCTTAAGAGTAAAGGTTCCTTCTACCGGCTCGCCGTTTGCTGTGGCAGTACCGCCGGAAAAAGCAACGATATCACCCCAGAGATCTCCGTAGACGGCATCCTCTGCGATGTCGACGGAAAGGTCGCTGAAGGTGATATCGGATTCCTCTGCAAAGACGACCATCGGCAAGGCCGATACGGTCAGCGCAAGAGAGAGTAAAAGAGATAAGAATCGTTTCATACAGATCACCTCGTTTTCGTGAAACAGAATCACTTCTCTGCCACCTGCTTTGCGGCAGCGAGAAGATCCATCAGGGCGGCTGCGTCGGCGGCCTCAAGAGATGCTTCTTTGTTGGATTCCTTTGCCTTCAAAAGCTCGCTTCTTAAGATGGATACATCGGAGGGCGCTGCGATCGCCAGGCTGACCTGACCGCGGCCGACCGATACGACGGTGATCTCGATATCTTCGCCGATGACGAGCGATTCACCGGCTTTTCGTTGGAGTATAAGCATTTTAGACCTCCCCCACCGGGTCGCCGATGGAATGGCGCATGGAATAGGCATTGCCTTCCATAATGATCTGACATGCTGTGGAAGTCTTGGGATCGATCACCACAGGGCATCTGAGATTGACGGTGCTTTCGGATACGGGATCCTTGATCACACATAATACATAATAGCACAGTTCGTCGCTGCTGTCTGCGCCAAGCAGCTTCCGATCGGCATCGGAGACCGCAGGCTGGTAGGCGGGATAATAACGGAAGGGATCCAGCACGATAAAGGCCAGATAGGGATTGCTCATGCTCTGCAGACAGAGCATGGCGCCTTCGCTTCCTTCGAAGGGCAGAAGCAGAAATTCGTGCTCCTCTTCAAAGCCGAAGATCCCGGCAGGAAAGTGCAGGATCTCGTCTTTGTTGTATTCGATTTTTCCGAACAGTTTGGTCTGTAATTCCATTTAAAAGCCTCCTGTGGTGGCGATCACGTCGATCACCTCAGAATCGTTTGCGGCTGGGGACGGAAAGATCACCGGACCGCCCACGTATTCGATGATCACGTCGGGCATCTGGGTGATGCTGATCTCGATATTTCCGGGAATGAATTCGAACTGGGCCTTGTTCATTTTCCAGTCCAGATTCAGCTTATCCATCTCAAAGCGGATGTTCAGCTCGGCAGGATCCCAGTCAAGCTTTACCGGCTCCTGAGGAATGAACTTGATGCCCACGTTGGTCTCCATATGCTTATCGGTGACCTCTCTGGCAAACTGAGCGATCATGTCTTCGCCGATGCGCGCCTTCAGCAGCAGCTGGCCGTGGGTGGCATAGGTGGCCGAGGCCTCGTAGGCTGCCTGACGCCCGTACTGGGCATATTGGCGAAGGGAATCGGCAAGGGAAGGGATCACAGAGCTGCGGGCATCGTAGCTGTCGATATTGACCTTGATGGGCTTGCTCTTGATGCTCAGCATGCCCTCGTCTCTTGATATTTCAAGATCGGCGGTGCCTCTGGTATATTCCAGTCTGGCGGGGCTGATCTTCATTTCGATCTCGATGGGTACGCTTCTGATTTCAATTAGACGGTCCAAAGGGCGTTCCTCCTCTCCGGTGTATTCTGCAGGTTACAGATTCAGGTAGTCCATAAGGCTCTGCGACAGCACGCTGTTGCCGACCTTAAGGGCGGTGTTGTAGCAATACTGGGCCCAGGTAAAGGCGGAGATCGCCTCGGCAGGGTCGGCATCCTCAAGACCGAGGAACTGTTCCTCCAGGGTGTAGGCGGTATTTTCCAGCTGAGCCTGGTTGTTCTGAATGAATTTTGCTCTGGTATCCAGCTCGATGTATTTGTCAGACAGGTTGGCTGCCGCATCGTCGAACTTTGCGGCCAGGCGGTAAAATTCGGTGCGGTCGTCTTCGCTGGCAAAGCTTCCGTCGGCGGAGGAGCAGTTTTCCAGGATCGCGCCCATGCGGGCAATGATGGAAACGATGTTCTTGGGGTCGCCTTCTTCGTCGACACCGTAGCCCAGGAAGGTAATGCCCTGCAGCGCGGAATCGAAGGCGGATGCGCCGATCAGCTTGCCGTCTTCTTCTTTTAAACCGAGACCAAGATCCACATAGCGCTTTTCGTCGTTGGCCATGTAGTCGAGGGTGGTGTCGTTGGAATCGACGGCAACACCACGGTAGCAGAGATTTCCGGAGTCATCCCAGGTGAAGGGAATGTTCAGTCCGTCGGCTCCGGCGAAGACATAGCTTCCGGCATAGGTGCAGTTCATGGACTGAATGATCTCTTTTGCCATGGACGAAAGGGACTGGCCGAGGGCCGTTCTGCCCGGACCGGTCACATCGTTGCTGCTGCTGATGATCTCAGCAAAGGCGGAGTCGTTCTGCCGGTTCTGGACCGTTTCGAGAACGCCGTCGATGCAGCTCCAGGCCTGCTCGTACTTGCGGCTGACCGATTCGCCGATCTCGTACTGGGCGTTGACCGTTTGAAACGAGCGGCGCAGCTGGAAGCACTTGGCTGCCTTGGCGGGTGCCTGGGCAAAGGTATCGAAGGTTCTGCCGGTCAGCACCTTGTCGCGGGAGCTATCCATGTTGATGGAAGAACGCTGCAGATTGTAGCGATAGGTTTTCAATACACTGTTTGTCGTAGAACGTACCATCGTTATTGCCTCCGTTTCAGTTAGATCGCGGTGCCGTTGATGAGCTTATCCAGAAGGGAGTCCAGAGTAGTCATCAGGCGGCAGGCGGCGCTGTAGGATTTGGAATACTGCATCAGGTTCATCGCTTCGTCATTGAGATCGACGGAAGAGACCGAGATCCTGGCGGAATCCAGCTCGGTGGCCGCGGCGCTGTAGTTATCGTAAAGGGTGGAAGTGATCTTCATATCGCTTCCTAATACAAAACCGATGTTGTCCCACATCTCGATGAAGGAGCCGGTGAAGATGGCATTATCGGTGCTGCCCTCCTGCACCTTCGAGGGGATGTAGTCCATATCTTCGGTGAACATGCTGATCATGTGGAGCACGTTGCTGTTGTCGGTGGTGGCGATCTCCATGCCGGTGGGCTTGACATAAGAGGTGATCACATGCTTGCCGCTGCCCCAGCTGTAAGAGATGCTGATGTTGGAGGCATTCAGTCCTTCGTCGCTGTCGGTGTCGCCGCCGGTGCTGAAAAGGTTGAAGCCGGGCCGTACGCCGTTTTCTTTCAGGTAGGCAAGCTGGTCTTCGTCGAGGGCATCGCCGTCGGAAAGGAATGCGGAATTGAAGATGAGCGCATTGCCGTCGGCATCGATGTACTGGCCCTTTTCGTTGCGCAGGTAGCCGGTGTTGGCGGCGTTGAGGGCATCGGCGAACTGCTTTGCCAAAAGATCGAGGGCCTTCTGATAATAGGGAATGCCCCGCTTTTCGTCGGCATATTCGTCGATATTCAGGATGGTATCCTGTGTGCTGAACTCGCCCTGCTCGGTGAGCATCTCTCTGGCCGACTGGAAGGCGCCGTACAGATCGTTATCGTCAAGAGCGATATCCTGCGACGGAGCTCTGGTATAGACCTGCTTGTAATAGAGGTCGCCCTTCTTTTCGAAGGTGGTGATGGTAGTGGTGTCGGTAGTCTCGTCGTAGACGCTGCGGGTGAGACCGTCGCCGTAATCGGCGGCATCGGTCAGCTCGGGCTCGGCCTTGGTGAGGCTGTAGAGCACCCGGTCTTTGGAATCCTTTAATGCGCTGATGCCCAGCATCATGTTGTCTTCGCTGAGGATGGAGAACTGGGTGCAGTAGCTGCCCTCCAGAATGGTGGAGGAGTCGGTGGTGACAGAGGGATCGGGGTTGGCGCCTGCCAGCTTGAGGATCAGCTTTTCGACCTGGGCGCCGCCGCCGATGTCTTCCATTTCGTAGATCACATCGATCTTGATGTATTCGGACAGGCTGTCGATCAGGGTGTTGCGCTGGTCGCGCAGCTCCAGCGCCTTGTCGCCGCGGATCTCGCTTTTACGGATCTCGTAGCTCAGGTTGCTGATGCTCTTCAGCATCTGGTTGACCTGCACGATGTCTTCTTTAAAGCTGGTGAGGGAGTTGTTGTAAAGCTCCGACAGGCGGTTGGCATAAGAGCGCATGGTGTCGGTGAGGGTCTGGGCGGTGGCTCTGACCTGGGTGTCGTAGATGTTGTGACCGGTCTGGTCGGTCAGGGTCTGGAAGGCTTCGTAAAGCTCCTGGAACTGAGAACCCAGAATACCGAAGCCGTCTTCGCCGTCGCCCACCTCGTCGAGAATGGCGCTCAGACCGTCGAGGCCGGTATAGCGGGCGTTCATGGCGCCGGCATTGCTGGCCTGGCTGCGGTAACGAACATCCATATAGCCGTCGCGGATCTGGGAGATTCCAGTGCAAAGAACTCCGTTGCCGGTTTTTACATCGGTAGCGGAGTAATAGCGATCGGAGCCTGTGGCGGCAAAGCTGGACTGCTCCAGCCTCTGGCGGGTATAGCCCTCTGTATTGATATTTGCGATATTATTTCCGGTAACACTGAGGCCGTTCTGGGCGGCATAGATGCCGAGCCGGGCCTGTGTCATGGAAGCAAAAGAACCTATGGAACTCATATGACACCTTCGCTGTCGTTTATAGAAATGAATTAAACTCTGAAATCGGTCTTCATGCCCTTGGGAGGGGTAAGCTCTGCAGAAGCCCTGTAGCCGGCGCCCTTGTCGGCAGGGGCTGCGCCCAGCCTTCGCAGATCCTTTTCGATGTCGGAAAGGCCCTTTTCGAGCATGCGGCGGGCCTGATCGGCATTGCTGCGATATTCGGCATACTTAGCCTTGAGCACCTTGACCAGGCTGCTGACCTCTTCTTTATCTTCGGGAGCGCAATGCTCTTCGAGGCGGCTGAGAGGCTCGCCTTCCAGACCCAGTTTTTCAAGAAGGGTGGTGCGGGTCTTTTCCATGCCTCGCAGGGTAAGCTCCAGCACCTGCTCTCTGTTCATGATGGAATCAAGCTCCAGCAGGTCGTTGTTTTCGACGGCCCGCATCTTGAGACGCTCCAGCTCGGTCAGTCTGGAAAGCACGGAGGAGACTCCGTCTAAGACCTCTAAAAGGTCGTGCATATCATCTTTCATTTGTCTTCTCCATCGCAAAGAGAATGCTGCCTGCAATGGCTTCGGGATCGATCTTGTATTCGCCGCTTTCGATCTGCTTCTTCAGCTGGTTCAGGTCGCCGGTGGTGGTGGCCGTCTTGATCTCGGTGGAGATGCGGCTGATCAGAGCCTTGCGGATCTCTTCGTCTTTATCGGAGCAAGAGGTCGAAACGGACCAGGAGTCGAACTTTTTATTACATTCCGCCTTTTCGGCCGGAGCCTGCTTGGGCGCGGCATACGGAAGTTGTGTCGGTTTTACGGAATTGATACCGTCAGAGGATCTGATCACTGAGACTCACTCCTTTCAAAATGTGTATGCAATGCTTTGTTTCATCACTATTTATATCGGCAGCAGCACCTGAAATAATAAGATGAAAAGCAACAAAAACAGGCCGGTTTTACTGTTTGGCGGGCTGGTACATGTTCTGCAGCTGAATGCGGAACACCGCGCCGCGGATCTCCCGTTCCTGATCGTGGCAAAGGTCGCTGAAGGCGGCTGCGTAGAGGGTCTTCTGCCCGTCCTGCTGGCTTCGCAGAAGCCTTCCGGGCACGATGATCGGCTCTTCGGTAACGGGGATCACGATCTCGAAGATCTGCCCCTTCTGCAGCTCTTCATCGGCATAAAAGGCGATGCCGCCGCAGGAAAGATCCTTGCTTTCGATGGGGCATCTGCCCCGCAGACTGTCGTCCAGGGGATAAAGAAAGCTGCAAAAATCGGTCTTTACCCTCAGGTTCTCGCGGTAGTCGGGCGAGAGCAGCTCCGTTTTTTTCAGGAACAGGGTCCTTCCCTTACGGCCGATCACGCGGCAGCGCAGGGCCAGGCTGGTGTCGCCCATGCCCACCATATGGATCACAGGCTCGCCCTCTGGTATCTGCCCGCTGATGGGGCTGAGCTTCAGCTCGATGCGGCCGCTGCGCAGGGGGCCCACAAGGGTTCCGCTGCCCAGAGTCTGCCCGTCTTCGTTGAGCAAAAGAAACATGGAATCATCAAAGTAATCTGACATTTGACACTCCTTTTGAAGCGGAAGCTTCTACTGCTTGCGGCTTTCGCCGACGTCGAAATTAAGAAAATACAGATAGATCTCTACGATGGCGCTGTAAAGGGCCGGCGGGATCTCCTGGCCCAGCTGCAGCCTGGTGAGCACGGTGGCCAGCGAGTTGTCTTCGTAGATGGGAACGCCGCTTTTAGCGGCTGCCTCAACGATCCTTTCGGCAAGAGGCCCCATGCCCGAGGCGACGATGACCGGTGCGGAATCTCTGTCTGTATAGGAAAGGGCCACGGCCTTTTCGGCGGGGCCGCTGCTTTTATCATATCCTGACATCTACGCTGTTCCTCCATTGATCGATCTTGGGGAATATTTCTCGCAGGCTGAGCCGGTGATCTGCCTTTTTAACGGTGATGGACGCGGCCTCAAGCTGGTTGTTTTTCAATATGTCGGTAAGAGCCGTCTGGATCTGCCTGGAAAAAGGCATCACCTCTTCGGGGCAGAAGAGATTGACCGCTACCCGGTTTTCGGCGGCGGTAACGATCATATCGAGGCTGCCTAAAGGCGCCAGCTCCATCTTAAAATACAGCTTGCAGGCAGGCTTTTTCGCCTTGCCACCTTTGCTCTCCTGTTCGCTGTCGGGGTCGACCCAAAGCTCAGCCATGTGGGCCGTGCCCTTGTATTGCAGGGGCAGCACATAGTGATTGATGGGCATGTAGACGCTTTCGTTGACCAGCGCCGATGCGGTAAAGCGGCGAAGCAGCTGCAAAAGCTCGGGGCTTCCGTCGCCGTTCATGACCTGCTCTGCGGCAGAGCCCAGGGCCTGGCTTAAGCCGCTTAGGCGGGAGCCTTCGCCTTTTTGCGCCGGCGAGAACTGCTGCAGCAGCTGCTCTAAGGTGATGCCTCCCAGAGAATGCTTTAAACCGGAATAGCTCATCATTCGGGTAAAGCTTTCGTTCAGCTTTTCGAGGGAGCTGTTTTCGTAGCGGGCGATGTTGAGCACCAGCATGCTGAGATACATGCGGGGCGTGCCCGTCTGATGGCTCAGCGAAAAGTAGCGGTGCAAAAAGGGCATCAGGCTGCCCTCCAGCAGCTGCAGCGCGCCGCTGCGGTTGCCGGCTGCCATGTTCTTATCGACGACGCGGGCCAGCTCCTGCAGCTTTTGGCCCCAGCTTTGGGGCAGCGACTGGGCCAGCCGGTCCAGATCCTGGCGGATGCTGTTTTCGATATGGCCCTGAGCGGAATGATCCATCCAGCATTTTAAAAAGTTCAAAACGTCTTTCTTAAGGAAGGCGGCATTGTCTTTTTCGAGAGCTTCTCTTAATACATTGAAGAAGCTGCCGGCAAACAGGCTTCCGTTGTTGACCTGCTCCATGAGAAGCTCTAAAAGCCGGTCGTCGCCCTCCATGAGGCTGAGAGCCTGCGCCAGGTCGGCCTGCAGAGGCGAAGCCAGCTGGGGCAGCTCTGCCTGCATTGCGGCATCGGCAAAAAGACCGGCTGTTTCTTCGCTTAAAAAGGGCGTGTTTTCCAGACGGTCCAGAAAGCTTTTGAAGTTGGATTCGTAATAAATACCGCCGCCGTTTCCCAGATTGCTTTCCTGGCCCTGGCTGTGCCTTTGGGGGGCCTGGATGCCCACGCCGGGAACGGGACTGTTCTGCACGCGGGTGCTCTCGGGGGAAATGGGGGTATTGCGGCTGTTGATCGCCTTATCGTAGGCTTGTACCGGTTTTGCAGCCCCAAGAATATCGGGCATGGCGGATCTCCTCCCGTAAAATCATCAAAAAATGGGGATGAATGTAGTATCCCGATATATTTATCGACAGGTTTCACATAATAGTTAATAGCAAAAATTAAAAATTTTCAAAAAAACACAAAAGCCGGGCATAAAGCCCGGCCATTGCAATTGTTTGGTGAAACAATATGATGCAGTCTGGAGACTACTGCATTAACTGAAGTACGCCCTGCGGTACCTGATTTGCCTGAGCCAGCATAGCCTGAGCGGACTGGATCAGGATGTTGTTCTTGGTGTAAGCCATCATTTCTTCGGCTACATCGGTATCGCGGATGGTGGATTCTGCATCCTGAATGTTTTCGGTCATAACTGCCAGGTTGTTCTGGGTATGCTCCAGTCTGTTCTGGGTTGCGCCCAGCTTACCTCTGAGAGAGGATACCTGATTGATCAGGCCGTCTGCGGGAGTTACCTCGGTGCCCGCGGTGTCTACACCGCCTCTGAGGGTTGCCAGAAGAGTGGTAGCTGCATCAACAGTCTGTACGTTCAGGGTTCCGTCGGTGATGGTTGAGACCAGAGTCTTCAGGTCGGCAGCATCTTCGGAGCCGGCCAGGGCAACGCTCAGGTCGAGGCGCTCTTCTGCAGCGGCGCTGTCGCCGATCTGCAGCTGCATGATGCCGACGCCGCCGTTCTGCGAGGTCAGGTTGTCGCCGTTGGCAAAGAGCTTCTTGCCGTTGAAGTTAGCGGTCTCACCGATACGGGTGATTTCAGTTGCCAGAGAGGTTACCTCGTCCTGCAGAGCCTGACGGTCTACGGCATCGTCGTAGGTTCCGTTTGCAGACTGTTCGGCCAGGTATACCATTCTGTTGAGCATGTCATGAACTTCCTGCAGAGCTCCTTCTGCAGTCTTTACGAGAGAGATGCCGTCCTTTACGTTCTTGGTAGCAGCGTTAAGACCGGTGATCTGTGCTCTCATCTTTTCGGAAATTGCCAGACCTGCAGCATCGTCGCCTGCTCTGTTGATCTTGTAACCGGAAGAGAGCTTCTCAAGGTTCTTGGACAGAGCGCTGTTGTTGTTGGTCAGGTTGCGATAAGAATTCATGGCGCTGATGTTGTGCTGAATACGCATTGTGTTCCTCCTTAAAATACTTGCGTCAGCTTCCTTGCCGACGCTTCAGCTTCGGATGCCCGCCCTTCCTTCGGCCCGGCCGGACCTTGGGAAAGGTGCATCGCCTGTTTCGGCCTGTGCACAGAGGCCGCTTTGCTTGCCCGGCGAAACTGCTTTTGCAGCCCGCCTTTGGCTTACAATACTTTAATCGGCACAGTTTTGAAAATGTTAAGTGGTGAATTTAAAAATTATTCTTAAAAACAAACGAAGTGGATCAATAAAAAACCCGCATCGCTGCGGGCAAAAAGGGGAAACAGAGTTCTGTTTATTCGCTCAGCTCGGTCACGGTGCGGGCATCGGCATCGTAGCGGTAGACCTTCTGGCTGTCGCAGCTGATGGTATACATGCCGGCGATCTCGTTGGTTCCGGCCACGCCGTCGGTGCGGTATACATTAAAGCGCATACAGTAGGTGTCGCCCATGCGGGCATAGCCGTCCATGAGGTAGACGTTATATTCTGCCATGGATTCGCCGTCGAGCCCCAGATACGAAGGCTTCAGGTTCTGCACGTAATCCTGCACGTCGGTGATGGTCATGGCAGCTGCAGAAGAAGTAGCCTTGGCAACCTTCTTCGGCCGGATAACGGTCGATTTGGCGGCGACGGTGCAGTCCTGCCCCTTCCAGGTGACGGTGATCAGCTGCGCCGTCGGTGAGATCTCTTCTTTGTGCAGCAGACGCAGGGTGCCCTCGGCGGGAAGCGGGGCGGCCAGAGTCGTTTCGTCCAGCTGCTCCATCTCTTCATCAACTCGCGAAAAGCCCAGATCGGAGGTGCACATCAGGGTGCTGTAGCCCGAAAGAAGGCCGGGCATATCCTTATAACCGCTGTAGCAATAGCTGAGGATGGTTCCCTCTTCGTCGACCTCGCCCGCCGTGACCGTGACGGTCTCTCCGGAAACGGGAAGAGCGGTAAAAAGCTTTTCGCCCACAGCGTACTGCAAAGGCGCCTCGATGGTGTTGTCGACCGGCTCCTCGGAGAGCTCTTCTTCGGCCGGCTTTTTCGACTTGAGCAGAAAGAAGGCGCCGACCGCAGCCGCCACCAAAACGGCGGCCAGTATGATAATGATTTTTTTGTTCAGCTTGATCTTTTTCATTGCACTGTCTTATGGAGGGTTCTATGGTGCATTATCTGTTATTGAAAAAATCCTGTACAGAAGCCCCCGGCAAGGCCTGCTCCTGCGGGCTTTTGCGCACGGCTTCGTAGCGGCCGTTGGGAACGTCGGAATAGATCTTGCCGTCGACCAGGGTGATGACCCTTCGGCGCATGATATTGACATAGGTGCCTGCGTGGGTCGCCATGATGACGGTGGTTCCTCTGCGGTTGATCTCCGTTAAAAGGTGAAAGATATCCCAAATGTTGTCGTCGTCCAGATTGGCGGTGACCTCATCTAAGATCAGCACCGGCGGACTGTTGATCATGGCCCGGGCCAGCTCGATGCGGCGGCTCTCGCCAAGAGAAAGCTCTGCGGGAAACCGCTCTCCGTAGCCCTGCATGCCCACAAGGCCCAGAACCTTTTCTGCCCGCATGCGCACCTTCTTTTTTGACTCGAAGGGGCCGCGACCGATCATGCCTGCCAGGATCAGGTTATCCATCACCGTCATGCGGCGCACCAGGGTGCCGGTCTGGGAGACCTTGCCGAACTGCAGCGTCGTTTTTCCGCTGAGGAACTTCAGAAGGGCAAGATCTCGCCCGTCAAGACAGACCTTGCCTCGGGTGGGCTTGATATCGCCGCTGATCAGATTGAGAAGAGTGGATTTTCCGGCGCCGCTGCTGCCGATCAGAAACACAAATTCACCCTGCCGAATGGCAAGGTTGATGTCGTCGACTGCGTTTATGATCCTTTTACCGTTGACGCCGTGGCCTTTTCGGACTTTGTAGTCCTTTCCGGCGTTTTCCAGCGTAATGATGGGCATACAGCGGGGCTCCTGGGTGGGTTGACAGGGGGTGGGCAGGCTTCCCTGAAGAGATATGAGATATGGGACTCGAACGCCGGGCAGCAAAAAATGCCCCCGGCTGTAACGATCACGTATTAATTTTTGATCACAGCTTATAGAAGGACTTGTCTGCGCCCAGCTTCAGACTCAGCCGTTTATCCAGCTCCAGCAGCTGGGTAAGAAGCCTTCGGTTTGCTGCGACCTGAGCGGCCAGTGGGGCTTCTTCGGAAGACTCCGGCTGCTCGCCGTTAAGAAGACCGGCAAAGTGCTTTGTCTCTTCTTCGGGAAGGGAGTCTCGCAGGTCTTCCAGCAGGCGCCTTTGGCGTTTGAGCCCTTCGATGGGCTCCTGCCGCATGGCGGTGAGCATGGAGATCACCACCTTGTCGCTTCGGTCGAGTGCCTCTGCCAGCTGGCGGCTGATGTCCTGGGTCTCGCGCAGCAGCCCTGCCATGGTCTTTTCGATGCTTAATGCGCTTTGCAGAACGTTGGGTGTCATAAGGCAGCAGGCTCCTTTTCTGCGTTGGCCTTGGCCTGGCGGAAGGTATCGCGCAGCTGGGATACATAATCCTTGACCGAGCCGAGCACCTCCTGGTTGCGGCCGATCTTTGCTCTTCCCAGCTGGTAGATGAAATATTCATAGAGCTTGTCGAGCCCGGCGCTTACTTCATAGCTGCGATCGAGGGTGTTGCTGAGATATTGAATGATATCGATGGCACGGGTAACGCTTTCTTCGAACTGATCGAAATTCTTCGCCTTCAGCTCCAGCTCTGCCCGCAAAAGCCGCTTGACCAGTTCGTCGAAGAGCAGCAAAAGCAGCTCTTCGGGCGTCATGGTGTTGATGCTCTGCTCTTTATATTTCTGATTCGCTCTGGGGTCCATTCATTGCCTCCTAGTAGCTGCCCATAAGACCGTTGAGGGTCGAGCTCTGGGAATTCATCTGCGAGATCAGCTTTTCCAGCTGGGTGAACTGGGTGGTGTAGCGGTCGATCTGGGCATCCATCTTCTCCTGCCATTTGGTGATCTGCTCTTCCAGCTTGTCGATGCTCTTTTTCAGCGTGTTGTCTAACAGGGAGGTGGGCGCCAGCGAAGATCCGGCCTTCTGGATGAGAAGACCCTTGGTGCCGGTGGTCTTGGCGTATTTTTCGATGGTCTGCTTCATGGACGAAAGCATGCTGCTGCTTCCGCTGCCGCTGCCCGAAAGCAGATTCTTTACCTTTTCGGGATCGCTTTCCAAAGCCGCCTTCAGCTTGTTTTCGTCCAGGCTGATGGTGGTCTGTCCGGAGGTGTAGCTGGCAGTGATGCCGATATTCTTTAAAGCAAGCGAATCGCCGGCATTGACCGAAAGAGATCTGATCAGACGGGTATAAAGATCGGAAAGCTCGCTGTCGCCGAACAGCAGACCCTGCTTGGCCTGCTCCTCGTATTTGGCGATGGCCGATTCGGACATATCGCTTCTGTCTTCGTCGGAGAGGGGCAGATAGGCGCTTCCGTTGGATTTCTGCGCGGGAAGGGTGGAATAGGCCTTCTTGATCTCGGTGACCATGGTGTTGAAATCGTCCACCATGGACTTGATGGCGCTGACGATCTTTTCGCTGTCCATCTGAGAGGTGAAGGTGACGGCCGACAGGGCTGCCGACGACGGATCGGTCAGGCTGTAGGAGCCGTTGCTTTCGGTATAATCGCCGAAGGTACCCTTCAGGTTGAGGGAAAGACCGTCGATCTCAAAGCTGTTGCTGCTGCGGGAGACGCCGTCAAGCAGCTGTCCGTTGACGCGGGCCGAGAAGATGGCATCCTGGCCGTTTCTGGCATCGGCCTGGCCGAAGATCGCTGCGGAAAGGCCGCCGTCTTCCATGGTGATGTGCTGCGCGGTGCCTGTCTCTTTCGTGGTGAAGGTGAACTGATTGGTGATCTTGGAAAAGCGGACGGTGACTCCTGCGTCGGCATTGGAGTTGACGGCGGTGATCACCGATTCAAGAGTGCTGTTCTTGCTGAACTGACCGACGGATACGCCATTGATCACAAAGTCGTATAAGGCTTCGCCGTTCTCGTCGGTGCCGCTTTGGGTAAGGCTGTCGAAGGCGGTGCTGCCCAGGATCTGCTCCAGGGTGTTTCCGCTGTTGACATAGCTGGTGGCGCCGTTGGTAAGACCCAAAGAAGCGCAGGCGCTGCCGCCAAGGCTTAAGGTGGAGCCGTAGCTGACGCTGAATTCCATGGCAAAAGACGATGCATCGCCGGTGGAGGTAAGGGTGATCTTTCCGGTGCCGAAGGCATCATTCAGCTGCTGCTGCAGGCTCTGCACCAGACCGTCGGCGTCGCCGTAGGTATCGGCCGCCTTCAATGTGATCTTTTTTGTGACGCCGTCGAGGGTGAAGGTAAGCTCCTTTCCCTCGAAATCTTCGCCCAGATCGGAAAAAGCCACGGCATCGCCGGTGATGGGAGAGCTGCTTCCGCCCAGGGTGGTGGAGGTGTAGGTGGCGGCGGTGGCCAGCTGCTTGACGCCCAGCACCTGTACATCGCTGTTCGTCTTTCCGGAGGCGGCTACCCGATCGGCATTGACGCCCTGCGACACGATCTTAAGACCGCTGTCGTAGAAGGCCGACGACATGAGATTGGTCGATGACTGATAGGAGGTATATTTGTCGGCAAAGGAAGACAGCTTATCGATGATGCTGCGATAAGCCTCCTGCTTCCACTCGTATTGTGTTTTCTTCTGCTGCAGCGAGGTGATCTTGGTCTTGTAGCCGGTAACGGCATTTTCGATGAGACTTTCGGTATCGATGCCGCTGGCCAGGCCCGAAAGCACGTTCCGGGTGCCGTAGATGCTCGAAGAGGAGCTGGTGCTGCTTGTTCCGCTGATGTATGCCATGTGTATCTCCTTGCCGGAAAAACCCGGTCTTCTTGTTTTTATCTTTATTTATATTTCGTCATGGAATATAATTTAAATAAGCACAAAATCTCAGATTTATCAGAAAAGGAGCTTAAGGTGTCTTCGGAAATCAATAATACGACACGCAAAACGGCAAATGTCATGAATCTGCTCAGCAGGACCCAGAGCGAGATCCCGGTTCCCCATACGGCCAATTCCGGCGACGAACGGGCTCTGGAAAAAAATCCCCTTCGCCAGAGCCAGCCGATCATCGCCTCCTCCAGAGACGACAGAACGCTGGCGGAGCTGATCAACAAGGCCCTTCTGGAAAGCCTTCAGGATGAGGTCGCACCCGGGCAGTCGCTGCCCGAAGCTGCCGCCGGCGATGAAAACAGCCTGCCACAAGACGAAGCAGCCGAAGCCATCGCAGCCGCTCTTTCGCAGGAGGCAGAGCAGACAGACGGCGGCCTGAAGCCGGAAGACCTTCCTGCTTCGCAGCCCGTGCCGCTCTTCGGCGATAACGATGATGACCTGGCTATCATCAATGTGATGCAGATCCTGGTAGACGAAAACGTGGACCGGTTTCTGCAGCTTTCGGGAGCCTGCTGCTGCAGACGCTGCCGCTGCGACGCCATGGCCATTGCTCTGAATAACCTGATCCCCAAATACGTGGTGACCAACCAAAGCGACGCCGCCCCCCGGATCTCGGTCTACGAGGGCAAGGTATCGGCCAGCATCACCGCGCAGCTGGTAAAGGCCTGCGAGATCGTAAAAAAGAATCCCCGCCATTAAAACGTCAGAGAAACAGAATGTGCCCTGTCCGGAAAAGGACAGGGCTTTTTTTTATGACCGGAGATTGATGACGGTGTTTTCGACCTCGTCGCTGGTCTGGACCATCTTAAGCGCCATGCTGTAGGCTCTCTGGGTCTCGATGACCTTGGCGAATTCCTCGCCCAGATCGACGTTGGACTGCTCCAGCATGCCGCGGATCAGCTCGCCTGTTCCGGCGGTGATGCCTCCGTTTTTTTGCACCGGCAGAAAACGGGTGCCCGACAGATGCTGCATGCCATTGTTATTGACGAAATCGAAGATGCCCACGGGAAGCTCCTGCTCCGGATCTTCCTGTGAGCCGCCTGCGGCCTGGGGAATGGGGATCAGCTCCCCCTCCTGATCCAGCACCAGCCGGCCCTCGCCGTCGCTGAGATACATGACGTCTTCTGCGTCTGCAGCTGCCCCCGCCGGGCGGAAGGCTGCTGCCTGGAAGGCACCGTTTCTGGTATAGCTGACCTGGCCGTCGGCCGGATCCAGCAGGGCAAAATAGCCCTCGCCGTTGATCATGTAGTCGTAGCGGTAGCCGGTGTTGACGCCGCCGCCTGCCTTCAGACTGGTATCGGTGGCCAGCATGACCGACAGGAACCGGGACTTTTCGGCTTTAAAGCCGTAGGTGTTTACGTTGGAGATGTTGTTGCCGTGCACATTCATGCGGCTCTGCTGCTGCTGCGCGCCGACGGCTCCGGTATAAAAAGAAAGATTCATGTGCGGCCTCCTTAGATGCGTCCTACTTCGGTGCTTGCTTTGGTCATGATCTGGTCGTACATCTTGGCCAGCTCGGCTGCGCTTTGCAAAGAGCGCTGCACCGAGATCATCTCGGTCATGGTCCTTACCAGATCGGTATTGGAGGATTCCAGATAGTTGTTCATCACCTGGCAGCTATCGGTCTGCTGTGCGCCGGTGCCGGTAAAGGTGTTGTCATCGTTATGGACCAGCGCCGCCTGATCGTCAAAGCGGAACACGCCGATGCGGCCCAGCGTCTGCCCGTCTGCGTCACAGACGGTGCCGTCCTGCGAGGCATAGAGCTTATCGGTAAAGACCTGCAGGGGCTGGGCGGTATCGCTCAGCACTCTTCCGTAGCCGGGAAGGCACAGATAGCCCTGCTCATCCAGCGAAAAGCTGCCCATGCGTGTATAGGCGACAGACCCGCCGGTCAGCTGCACGGCGAAGAAGCCTTCTCCGTATAAAGCGAAATCCAGCGGCTGGCCGGTGTACTCGGGGCTTCCCTGGGTAAAATCGGTCTTGATCTCGCTTTCGGTGCGGATGTAGTTCTGCCGGCCGATGGGCGTGCCCTTGGGGTCTTCTTTATCCCAGCGGCTGATCAGCACATCACCGAAGGTGGTGCTGCCGTAGCGCTTCTGCTTATAGCCCTGGGTCGAGACATTGGTGATGTTGTCTGCGATCACATTGAGGTTTCGCTGATGGGTCAGCATGGCGGAGCCCAGTCCGTAAAAGCCTTTGTACATAAGACGCTCCTTTCTGTATCAAGCGTTGTTTTCCATATAGGCCCGAAGCTTTTCGATGGCCCGGGAGTGGATCTGCGAGATCCGGGGGCTGCTGAGATCGAGCACCTTGGCGATATCCTTCATGCTCAGATTCTTTTCGTAAAACAGCGACAGCACCAGCTGCTCGTTCTTGCCCAGCGAGGCGATGGCCTCTGCCAGGGTCTGCTGCAGATCTTTGGCCTGCAGCACGCTTTCGGGCTGCACGCTCATGTCGGAGCTGGGAACCTCGACCCGGTAATCGTTATCGGCCTGAGAATCCAGCAGCATATCAAGCGACAGCACGTTGCTCATGGCGATGTCTGCCACATCCTTCTGGTAACGGCCGGGAGTCGTTTCCAGCTTTTCGACCATTTCGCTTTCGGTGGGGTAGCGCCCCAGGGCTGCGGTCAGCTCCTGGGCGGCCCGGTCGATCTCGGAGGCTCTCTGCCTTACGTTGCGGGGCGTCCAGTCCTGCTTTCTTGCCAGGTCGAAGACCATGCCGCGGATGCGCTTGGAAACATAGGTCTCGAATTTGACGCCCCGTTCGGGCTGGTACTTGTCGATGGCGCCCAGCAGGGTGAAGATGCCTTCGTTTACGATGTCGTCGATCTGGGCAAAGCTGCTGTAGACGGAGTTGATCCGAAGAGCGACCCGGCGGATCATATCCTCGTAGCGCAGCACCAGGGGCCATTTCAGATCGGGATCGCCGGTCGCCTTATACAGCGCCAGCAGCTCTTCCGTTTCCATGGCCAGAATCTCAGCCTCGGTGTATTCCCTTTTCGGGGTCTGCGGTTCAATGCTCATTGGTTCACCGCCTTTGCTCCGGCATCTGCAACAGAGATATTACCGATCGCCTGGATCTGCACCGCATTGGTGATCTCATTGAAGGCCAGCACATATACATCGGGATAAAACTGGGTGATAAGCCTGCTGAAATAGGGCCTGATGATCTGGCTTACCAGCAGCACAGGCGTTCTTGACAGCTCGCTGAACTTCTTCAGGTTTTCGCTCATCTGGGCGATGATCTGCTGCATCAGCTCGGGACCCAGCTCCAGGAAGATGCCCTGGTCGCTGCGGGTAAGAGAACCGATGATCCGCTTTTCCAGCTCGGCATCCAGAGTAACGACCTTCAGCTGGCCGTCTTCGCAGAACCGTCTGGTGATGGTCCTGGAAAGAACGCCGCGGATCTGCTCCGTTGCGGCATCCACGTCTCTTCCCTGGGCCAGGCTGTCGCCCAGCGTTTCGATGATGAGACCAAGATCGCGGATGGGAATGCCTTCTTTGAGCAGGTTCTTGAGCACCTTTTCCAGATTGGCATAGGATACGGTGCCGGGCACCAGTTCGTCGACGATCTCGGGGGCCGTCTGCTTCAGGTTGTTTACCAGCTGAATGGCGGTGGAGCGGTCAAGCAGCTCGTGGGCGTGCTTTTTGATGACCTCGGAAAGATGGGTGAGCATGACCGACAGAGGGTCGATGACCGTATAGCCGTAGACCTCGGCCAGCTCTCTGTCTTCGGGCAGGATCCAGCGGGAGGGAATGCCGTAGGCCGGTTCCACCGTCTCGATGCCGTTGATCTCGCCTGCCGGATTTGGCGGCTCCAGGGCCAGATAGTAGTCGACCAGGATCTCGCCTCTGGCCACCTCTTCGCCGCGGATGCGGATGATGTACTGGTTGGTTCCGGCGGCAGAGGAGTCGTGGAGACGGATGGAGGGGAATACGAAGCCCATATCCGACGCGAACTGGCGGCGGAAGATGACGATGCGGTTGATCAGCTTGCCTCCGTGGCTTTCGTCTACCAGGGGGATCAGGCTGTAGCCGAATTCCATCTCCATCGGTTCTACCGACAGCAGGGAATAGACGTTGTCGATATTCTTGTAGAAGTCGCCTTCGCTTTGGGTCTCGGTGGGCGCAGGCTGCTCGGAAGCCACCAGAACCCGCTCCTTTTCCATGTTCTTGCTGATCAGATAGCCGCCTCCCAGCAGCACGCCGCCCGCCAGAAAGAGAGCGACATGGGGCGTTCTGGGCACGCAGGCCAGCACCACCAGAATGACGCCGGTGGTCATGATGGCTCTGGGCTGGGCCTTGAACTGGGCGATCACATCCCGGTTGAGGCTTCCCTCCGATACGGAGCGGGTAACGATCATGCCCGTTGCCGTCGAGATCATCAGAGCCGGCAGCTGGGATACCAGGCCGTCACCGATGGTGACGATGGAATACTTCGACAGAACAGAGGCGAAATCGCCGCCGTTCATCAGCATGCCGATGAGCACGCCGCCCACGAAGTTGATCAGGGTGATGATCAGCGACATGATGGCATCGCCCTTGACGATCTTGGTAGCACCGTCCATGGCGCCGTAGAAATCGGCTTCCTTTTGGATCTTGTCTCTGCGTCTGCGGGCCTCCTGCTCGTCGATCAGGCCGGAGCTGAGATCGGCATCGATGGCCATCTGCTTTCCGGGCATGGCGTCCAGGGTAAAGCGGGCTGCGACCTCTGCGACACGTTCAGCGCCCTTGGTGATGACGATGAACTGCACCAGCACGATGATCAGGAAGATGACGACACCGATGACGATGTTGCCGCCGGTGATGAGAAGACCGAAATTCTGAACGACCTCGCCGGCATAGCCGTTGGCCAGGATCAGCTTGGTGCTGGAAACATTCAGCGCCAGTCGGAACAGGGTGGTCACCAGCAAAAGGGACGGGAATATGGAAAATTCCAGGGCCTCGGTGATGTTCATGGTGATCATCAGGATGGCGATGGAAAGTCCGATGTTGACGATAAGGAAAAAGTCCAGCAGATAGGACGGAAGAGGAATGATCATGAACAGAACGACGATGACGACGCCAAGAGCGATGGCATTGTCCATGACGGTCTGCAGTGCTTTTTTCATATTCCTCTCACCTCCTGTCTTTTTAAATTCGGAATGGGATCTGTATTATGCAAGTTGACGGTTTTCCAGTTTGAATACGTAGACCAGAACCTCGGCCACCTGGCTGTAGAGCTCCTGGGGGATCTCCCGGTCAAGCTGGCCCTGCGCGAACAGGGCTCTGGCAAGGGGCACATCCTCGACCACGGCGACCTTGTTTTCTTCGGCTACCTTTACGATGCGAAGAGCCAGCTCGTCCTGCCCTTTTGCCAGCAGAATGGGAGCGTTGTCCTTTTCCGGATCGTAGCGCAGGGCTACGGCGAAATGGGTCGGGTTTCGGATGACCACATCGGCCGACGGAACCTGCTGGATCATGCGGCGCTGAGAGATGCGGCGCTGGGCTTCCTTGATCTTTCCCTTGATCTGGGGGTCGCCCTCGGTCTGCTTGTATTCTTCTTTGATCTCCTGCTTGCTCATGCGCAGGCTTCGCTCGTATTCCCACCACTGATAGAGCACATCGGCGGCGGCGACGGCGATAAAGGCCAGGATGATGGTAAAGATCATGGCCTTGCCGCTGCTGAAGATGGCAGCCGCGCCGGCGGGAATATCGGTATACATATATCTGGCGCTTTTGGCGAACTCCGCCTTGAGCCGCAGATAGACGATGGTCATGAACAGGGTGATCTTCAGACAGCCCTTTAAGGCCTCGATCAGACTGCGCAGGGAGAAGAGCCGTTTAAAGCCCTCCAGGGGATTGATCCTGCTGAACTTGGGCTTGATCAGCTCTCCGCTGACGAGAAACCGGGTCTGAAAGAAGGTGGCGGTCACCGCTGCCAGAATGCCGGTCAGGGCGATGGGAAGCACGATCTTCAGCGTGACCCCTGCCAGGTTTGCCCAAAGGGGAACCAGATCGGACGCTGTTTCCTGCGTGCTGCAGCCTTCGATGCAGACCGTCAGGTAGCTGCCCAGCTGAGCCGTCGCAAAGCCGGCGATGATAAACAGACAGAACACGGCGCCCGACAAAGATGCGATGGCGACCACATCCTGGCTCATAAAGGTATGGCCCTTTTTTCGCTCGTCTCTTCGCCGTTTCGGTGTCGCTTTTTCTGTTTTGGAGCCGTCTGCCATGGTGGTTTCCTTTTACAGGGTCGTTTGCGGTTTCGTTGAAAGGGATCAGCCTGCCGCCTGCAGCACCTTCTCCATGTATTGGAGCATGGTCTTTTCGGCGTCGAGCAGCACCTCGCTGAAGGGCGAGAGCAGAAGCAGCAGCAGAGCCATTCCGATGAGGATCTTAAGCTCGATGTTGATGGAAAATACGTTGATCTGGGGGATCACCTTCATCAGCAGGCCCATGCCCACCTGGCCAAGCAGCTCGGCCGCCAGAACGGGAAGCGCCAGCTTTACCGCCAGCAGAGTGCATTCCGTAAACACGGTGAGCAGAAGAGAGGCAAGATTGCTTCCGATATGAACGGCGCCGTAGCCCAGAAGCCTTCCGCTGTCGAGAAAGATGCGCAGCATGGTATGGTGGCCGCCTGCGGAAAAGAACAGCAGCAGCATCAGAGCATTGAGCAGCTGCCCCGATACGGAAAGGTTGGCCGAAGAAGCGGCATCGTAGACCTGATTCATGTTCATGCCCATCTGGGTGTCGATCAGGCTGCCGGCAAGCTGGGGAATATATAAGAACAGATTGACCAGCATGCCCATGGCATAGCCCAGGGCCAGCTCCGCCAGCATCCGGACAGCCAGCACCGCCATGGAAGAGGGCACGGCCACCGTGGATGATTCCAGCGAATAGACGAACACGGAAAGTACCAGGATCAGTCCGCCCCGGAAGATGCCGGGTACATTTCTTCTGCCCAGCAGAGGGCTGAAGAGAACAAAGCCGCTGATACGGGCCTCGATATAGAGAAATAAAGTAAAATCAGACCAGGTAGTCAATGGTTCATCCTCTTAAGAGGCGATCAGCGCAAAGATGTCTTTGGTGAAATCCTGCAGCAGCTGCAGCATCCAGGAGCCTCCCAGTGCCAGCACCAGCACCACCACCACCAGTTTTAGAATAAAGGAGATGGTCTGCTCGTGGATCTGGGTCACCGCCTGCAAAACGGCGATAATTACGCCCACCGCCATGCTGAGCAGCAGGATGGGGGCAGAAAGCTTGATGGCTACCAGAAGGGCATCTCTTAGGATATCGGTTACGGAAGTCAGTTCCATGGGATGCCTCCTCAATGAAAGCTCTGCACAAGGCTTGAGAACAGAAGCTCCCAGCCGTTGACGCTGACAAAGAGCAGCAGCTTGAAGGGCATGGAGATCATCGACGGGGGCAGCATGATCATACCCATCGACATCAGCGTGGAGGAGACCACCACATCGATGAGCATAAAGGGCAGATACAAAAGCAGCCCTATGAGAAAGGCCCTCTGCAGCTCGCAGGTAACAAAGGACGGGATCAGCACCCGAAGGGGCAGCTGCATGGCGGCCGCTTCGTCGATCTCATCGCCTACCTCCAGCTTGGCCAGATCGCAATACAGCTCCAGGGTTCTGGTCTTGGTATTGCGGATCATGAACTCCTTCAGGGGCTTTTCGGCCCGTTTCATGAATTCCTCCTGAGAGATCTGCTCTGCGGCATAGGGCTCGTAGGCGTTGACCTGGATGTCGTCCAGCACCGGCGCCATGGTCAGCAAGGTCAGGCACAGCGCCATTCCCACCAGCACGATGTTGGGCGGGGTCTGCTGGGTTCCGATGGCCGAGCGCAGAAAGGAGAACGAGATGATGTAGCGGGTAAAGGAGCTCATCATCACCAGCAGAGAGGGCAGCAGGGTGATGAGGGTCGTTATGAACAGGATCTCCAGCGTCTGTACGCTTTCGCCGTTGATATTGATAAGGCTGTCTGTAACCATGTGCACCTCAGCTGCTCTTTTTTACGATGCCCTGCAAAACGGCGGAAAAACCGCCGTCCTTTTGGGGCGTTTGTTCGATCTCGGCCAGCTCCTGGGGAGTCAGCTCTGTCAGAAGACTGATCTGCTCGGTTCCCACGCCCAGCACCAGGCCTCGCTCGCCGGCTCTGAGCACCACCACCCATTGGTTTCTTCCTACGGGCACGCGGGCCACCGTTTTCAGGCTGCCTGCGCCGGTCATGCCGGGAAGAGCCTTGCCGGATGCCGCGTTCTTACTGGCCAGCCAGGCCAGCACCAGAAGAACGGCGATGCACAGAAACAGCACGCTCAAACCGATAAGCACTCTCATGGGATCAATCCTTCTGCAGCAGCTTGTCACCGCCCTGGGAAGGAATGATCTCGGTGATGCGCACGCCGAAGTTATCGTCGACGACCACCACATCGCCGCGGGCGATGCACTTGCCGTTGACGAAGAGATCCACCTGATCGCCGGCCAGCTTATCAAGCACTACCAGAGAGCCTTTTCCGAATTCCAGCACCTCCTGGACCATTCGCTCCGTGCGGCCGATCTCTACGGTGACCTGCACGGGAACATCCATGATCAGATCCAGATTCTGAGCCTGCTCGCGAGCGGGAGCGCCGGTCAGATCCAGCTCCTGAAAATCAAGAGACTTGCTGGTGATGACCTTGGGCTGCGCGGGAGCCGGTTCGAAGGCCTGCTCGATCTGCCCATCGAAGGGCAGCTCAGCAGCCTCTTCGGCCTGGGCAAAGGGCACTGCTTCCGGGGGCAGAGCTTCCGGCTGGGTATGTTCTTCTTCGGGAAGGATTTCGTCGATGTTCTGTTCGATGTTGTTATTTTCGTCCATTTTTTCTCTCTCTTGGGGAGATTCCGTTCCCCGCATTTGTGTTCGCTTTGTTTATAAGGATCAGGGCGTTCGCCGGTTCAGCTCTGGTTTGCGGGTGCGGGGTTGATCACCTCGTCTATGCTGACGGCATAGTTCTTTTTGTGGGTGCCGATGTGCCCTTTGAACCAGTGATAATTTCCGATATCCAGGTAAACGCTGGAATCTCTGGGCTTGCCCAGGTCGATGATGTCGCCCGGGGTGAGTCCGTAGATATCGCTCAGGGAAAGCTGTACCTCTCCCAGCACCGATACGATCTCCAGACGGGAGTCGCGCAGGCTGTCGAAGATCTCCTGGGATTTGTTCTCGGTCTGCGCCTTTTTCCAGTGGTTGTCGCTGTTGATCTCGGCAAAGATGTTCTTCAGGATCTCACTGGGAAGGCAGATGCTCATGCTTCCGATGTTGTTGTCGGTCTGCATCACCAGATTGACGATGATGACGATCTCATCCAGGCCCATGATCTGGCTCAGGGTGGGATTGATATCGGTCTTGCTGTAGGTGAATTCCACGGGAATGTAGTTTTCCCAGCTTCTGCCGTTGATGGATACCAGATCGCGGGCCAGCTCTTCGTAGAGCCGCAGCTCCAGATCGGTATAGGTGTAATTATCGGGCAGACGGTCGTCCTGTGCCCCGTCGCCCCCCAGCATGCGGTCGATGATGCTCAGGGCCATCGGCGTGGAGATATAGAGCATGCAGGGAATATCCTCTGCCGGGCGGCCCTTGATGGAAACATCCATCAGCGCCAGCACATCGCCCTCGGTAAGGGCGTTGGAAAACTCGAAGTAGCGCTGCTCCTCGATGCTTTCTACCGCCACCTCGCAGTTCATCCGCAGCTTGGCGCTGAACAGGGAGTTGGCGATACGGGAATAATTATCGAAGATCCCGTTGAGCATCTTGATCCTGTCTTTGGTGAACTTTCTGGGGCTGGCAAAATCGTATTCTCTGTAATCATCCTTGCCGTCGGCACCGATGGACATCTCTGCGTCGCTGTGATTCTGCACGGCGTTTAAAAGAGCATCTATTTGGTTTTGCGATAATACTTCCGCCATGGTCTTTCCTTACAATCGATCAATCGATGATCTGATACTGAAGCACATCGTTGGAGAGTTCCTTTTCCAGGTCTCTTCCGCTGATGATCATTTCTACTCTGCGGTTCTTGGCTCTGCCTTCCGCAGTGCTGTTAGTTGCGACCGGTTTCCACTGGCCGATGCCTTCGCTGATCAGCTTTGCCGGATCGAGGGTGCAGTGCTCCTGAATGAAGATGACTACATTGGTGGAGCGGTCGCTGGCCAGGGTCCGGTCGGTGCGTATGTTATTGGGACGGTTGGGCTCGCCCTGGGCAGTATGGCCCAGGACCCGCACCTCGTCGATGTATTCCTGCAGATCCTCCAGGATGCTGCTCACATCGGTGAGGATCTCCTCGGCAGCCTTCTTGATCACCGGACTGTCGCCGTCGAAGAAGACCACCTGATTAAAGGATATGAAGATGCGGCCTCCGTCTCTGGTGACGGAGATGTTATCTTCCTGATTACGGTCTCTGACCATCTGGGTGAGACGTTCAAAGAGCTCGTCCATCTTTTCGTTGATGGTAGCCTGGGTGACCTCTCCTGTAAACTCGTCGGAGTCATCGGTCGCCCCGTTCCAGGCTTCATTGGCGGTGGGATCGGGAATGCCGTCCGGATTAAAGGATTCGACTATCTTCAGCCACTTTTCGTCGGTGACGGTCGACATGGAATACATCAAAACGAAGAAGCAGAGCAGCAGGGTGACCATGTCACCGTAGGTATCCATCCAGTTGGCGCCGCCGCCTCCCCCGGATTTTTTCTTTCTTTTCAAAGACATTCACCTTCTCTCTGTCGGAAGGGCCGAAGCCCTGTTATTCTTCTTTGTCTTTCTTCTTGGAGCCGCCGCCATCGCTCATGGCGTCTTCTGCCATATAGGTCATGAGACGCTCTCTTAAGAACTTGGGATTTTCGCCTGCCTGGATCGACATGACGCCCTCGACGATGATCATCTTGCAGAGCACCTCCTCTTCGTCTCTGTTTCTGAGACGGGTGGCGATGGGTCCGAAGATCATGTGGGCCAGGATACAGCCGTACAGGGTGGTGATCAGCGCGGTACCCATGTCGGCACCGATGTTGCTGTTGCCGTCGGATACGTTCATGGATTTCAGCATGTTGATCAGGCCGACCAGGGTTCCGACCATACCGAAGGCCGGTGCGATGGAAGACGCCTTATCGTACATGCCTGCCGTGTCTTCGTGACGAGCCGACATGCAGTCGATGGAGTTTTCCAGAATGCTGCGCACCTTGTCGGAGTCGTTGGCATCGACGATGAGCATGATGGCCTGCTTAAAGAAGGGATCGGTCTCTTCGTTGGCCTTGCCCTCCAGTGCCAGCAGACCGTTCTTACGGGCGATCTGGGCATATTCCACCAGCTTTTCGATATAACCGGTGGGGTCAAAGCGCTTGTTGTCCATGATGATCTTGATGTGCTTGGGCAGCGACTTGAGGATCTTTCCCGGAAAGCTGGCGACGATGATGAACACCGTGCAGCCGATAACGATGAGAACGCTGGCAGGGTCGAAGAAGTTGATCAGATTGGCAAAGTTGATCTCGATCAGCTGCCCGCCGCCCAGGTTGATTTTGGTGATCATTCCGAAAAGACATACCAGGAATGCACCGACAAGACCTATGAGATAATTCATATGTTCTCACCTCGTTCCGTCGGATCCTTGCGTACATCCTTTATGAGGATCTCCCTGTAAATATCCCTGATCTTCGCATTGTATTCGGTGATCTTATCCATGATCTCGTCGACGGTCTCGCTGACCAGATAAAAATCGTGATTCATCATGGTGATCTTTACCTCGGGAATGGTCTCGATGCAGGCGATCTGCCCGTGGTTGAGAAGAAACCGTTCTCCGTTTCGTTTCGTAAGTACTATCATGAGGGATTTCCTTTCCTGCCCGGCAAGCGCCTTATAGCGCCTGCCGGACTAATCGATCTTAACGCTTCATGTTGACCAGTTCTTCCAGCATGGAGTCGGTGATGGTCACGATCCTGGTGTTGGCCTGATAGCCTCTCTGGGTGGTGATCATCTCGGAGATCTCCGTTGCCAGGTCGACGTTGGAGGCCTCCAGGCCGCCGGTGATCATTTCGGTGGCACCTGCGCTGGAAACGTTATACTCGGAGAGCATCTTGGAGGAGCCGTAGACCTGCAGATCGGTGGCCGCGCCGCCCAGAAGACTTACGGTCAGTGCGCCGGAGCCGGTGCCTGCAGAGTAATAGGAATCGCCCTTGTGCTCAACGCCGCCGGGGTTGGTCACATTGCCGACGGCGATAAAGCCGATGGTAATGATCTGGTCGGTGTCCTTGGAGGTTCCGGTGATGCGGCCGGTCTTGGCATCGATCTCGATGCCGTCGATCTGCAGAAAACCGGAGGGGCTGTTTTCGTCCTCGGGCAGCTTGATGGCCTGCAGCTGATCGCTTACCTGGGGCTTGCCCAGATCGTCGCTTTCGACATTGAGGAAGCCGTAGACCGCATTTCCCTTGCCGTCGGCCAGATAACCGTCGGCTCTGAATTCGAAGTCGCCCAGTCGGGTGAGGGTCAGGGCCTTGGCCGATTCGGGATTGCTCAGGTCGATCTCGATATTCTTATCGCCGACCAGGAAGAAGCCGTCGCCGTAGAGCATGCAGTCCATCGGTCTTCCGGGGGTATAGGTGCTGGTGGCCATGTTCATATCGATGCTGGTCAGGCGGGAACCGAAGCCCGTCTGGGAGGGGTTCTTTCCGGCAGAGGTGGCCGAGCCGTCGGAGCCTCTGCTGTACATGGTGTAAAGAGAATCTCTGAATACGCTTCTTTGCGTCTTATAAGCATTGGTGCTTACGTTGGCAACGTTGTTGCCGATGACATTTAACTTGTCCATATGGGTCCGAAGACCTGCGATTGCCGAATACATTGCTCCGGTCATGTTGATAAACTCCTTTCGATTCTGGCGCCGCCGGCATCCCTTCTGTCTGAACGGATGCCATAGCCTCCGAAACCGGTCCTGCCATCTGTAGCTTTACAGGAACACGGCGCCGTCTATGTTGGTAAATACGCTGTCTTTCATTTCATCCTGGGTGATGGCTGTGATCACCTTCGCGTTGGGGATGTTTACGATAAATGCCTTTTCGGCGTCCATCGCCAGGATGTTGGTCGCTCCCTTGGCCTGGGCTCTAACCATGCTGCCCTTGAGCTGATCGATCAGGTCGGGGGTGATCTGGATGCCCCGTTCTTCCGCTCTGTTCAGTGCATGCTTGGAAAATTCCACCTGCACCTGGGGCGTTGCCGGCTGACTGTCCATCAGCTGCCGAAAGCGCAGCTCAAAATCTCCCTGGGGAGCATTTTTCTGTTTTCGTTCAGGCTGGCTCTGGCTGTATAGCCGGGCGGAGGTTATCCGTTCTGTCATAGGATCTCCTCCCCGGGAAGTACTTCGTCATCGACTTCTGCCTCGGGCTTTGCCTCAGGCTCGACCACCTCTTCGGGAACCTCCTCAAAGAAGCCGTCCTCATCGAAAAGCTCTTCAAAAAGCATCTCTTCTACGGTGGGGATCGTGGCTGCGGGGATCTTTGCTGCCGCGGGAGCCTCGGCTCCGGGAAGCACGCCCACTGCCAGAATATCGCTGAGCTGGTAGCACTCATCGCCGATAAAGACCACCTGATTGCCGTTGTAGCTGCCGGTGGCAGTCACGGTTCCGACGGTCTGCTGCACGATGCCGCTGTCGTCGACCTTGCCTACGGTGACGGTCTTGCCCACCAGGGATGCCGCGTAGGTCATCAGCGACGCATCGGTCATGTTGACCAGCGCCTGCACCATCTGCATCTGCACCAGCTGGTTGAGCATATCCGACGTGTCGGCTGTCTGGTCGATGCTCTGGTTGGTCATCTCCGTTACCATCAGCGTCAGGAAGTCGGTCATGTTCAGGCTGCTGTTATCCTTGCCCGTGGCATTTGTCAGCGCATAGCTGCCGGTTGCCGAAGCCGAAAGATAGCTGCCGATATCGCCTATATATCCGCTCATGTTTCTCCTTTCTGCTGTTAACTGATCTCATCTGCAAGACCCAGCCGCAGTTGCTGGATAAAGTCCTGCGAATGATGTTTGCGTTTTTCCGGTTCTCTGCGGGAGCCGTTTCCGCCGCTCTGCTCGTCATTGCGGTCGTAGCTTTGCTGCTCCTGCCGAAGCTGGATGTTCACCGTCTGGGCGCCGTCCTTTTGCAAAAGCATCTTCAGCTGCGAAAGATCGGCTGCCAGAAGCTTCTGGGTATCGGGATTCTGTGCTGTGAGGGTGAGCCTCAGCTCGCCGCTCTTGCTCCAGAGCATCTCGACGCTTACCTTACCAAGGCTTTTGGGATTGAGCTGCAGCTCGACCCGGCTTTCGCCCCGGTCTAAGGCGTCTTTGATGCGGACGCTCAGCTGCTGCACCGGATCCGATTCCTTTGCCTCTGCTGCCCGGGGAGCTTCTGCCACCTTGATGGGGATGCTCTCCGGATCTTTAAACAGCGGGGTCTGCACGCTCAGCTCTGCAAGGATGTCGCCTCCCTCGAAGGGCTCGTCGCCATCGCTGCCTTGCTGCGGCAGTGCTTCTGCCTTCGCTGTAAGACCTGCGGTCTGCTGCGGAAGGTCTGCTTCTAAGCTTTGCTTCGGCCCATCGGATGCGGGGGCTGCGGCACTGAAGAGGAATTCTTCTTCACCGGGTGCCTGTGCATCAAGCGGAAGATCCGCCATCTGCGGAACGGCCGATTCTTCTGCGGTCAGAACTGCCGAAGCCTTCGGCTGCAGAGCCTGCTGCAGGGGCTGCGGATCTTCCGTAAAGAAGACCGGCTGGCTGCCGATGCCCATCAATGCTGCCAGCAGCGCCAGCGCCTCTTCATCCGGTTCTTCGCTGCCGTCGCCCTGGCCCTCAAAGAGCAGAGGAAGCAGGTTTGAAGCAACCGCCGGCTTTTGCGGCGCTGTTTCGCCTTCTGCATGGCCCGTATTCTTCAGGCCTTTTTGCAGCAGGGCTTTGAATTCGCCTTTTGCCGGGCTTTGCTGCCCGTCTGCTGCAGCGGCTGCAGGCTGGGGCGTGCATTCGGCTGTCATCATGGGATTTGTTATAAGATCGATCATTTTTCCACCTCCTTTCTCGCGTATTTTTCTATGTCTTCCGCTGTCGCGGGTAAGACCGTTATTCGGCGGCGCTGTTTGCGAATTCCTTTACACGCTCGGTGGTTACGAACTCGTCGATCAGCGTCTCTTCGTTTTTGTTCACCATACGGTTGTATTCCTTGAGCCGTTTTTCCTTCAGCTTCTCGATGCTCGCCACCTCTTTTTTCGCCTCGACCACCTCGGCCAGCTTGGCGGCCTCCAGCTTCTTCAGCTCGGCAAGCCTTATTTCGGCGGCCTTCTGATCGCGTTTTAAGGCGTTCAGCTGGTTTTGAAACAGCAGCACCTCGGTCATGGAAAGACCTTCCCGGCTCTTTTCGTCGTATTCTCTGCCGCACTCCATGTGCTGCAGCTCCAGATGCAGGATCAGCTCCTCCTGGGCCGTTACCGTGGCCCGGATACGGGCGTGCTCTCCCAGAAGAGCATCCAGGATCTGGTGCTTGTAATCCAGCACCGTCTCCAGCGGAAAGCGGAATTTCTTCATCGCGGATGCCTCCTTACCTGAGTATGTCGCGCATGATCTGCAGGCTCTCTTCGAAGGAGAAGGCCTCGTTGATGCCCTGGGTCAGGAACCGGTTTACGCTGTCCATTTTGGAAAGGGCATAATCCAGGCTGGCGTTGGTGCCCATCTTGTAGGCACCGATGGATACCAGGTCGGCATTCTTTTCGCAGATGCTGATGATATCGCGGATCTTCGATGCCAGCTGCTGGTGCTCCTGATCGGTGATCTCGGGCAGAAGTCTGGAAATGCTGGCGCTGACATCGATGGCCGGGTAATGGTTGCTGTTGGCCAGGGTCCTGGAAAGGACGATATGGCCGTCCAGAATGCCGCGCACCGTGTCGGAAATGGGCTCGTTGGTATCGTCGCCCTCGACCAGCACCGTATAGACGCCGGTGATGGAGCCCTTTGCAAAGTTGCCGCTGCGTTCCAAAAGCTTGGGAAGCTCTGCATAGATGGACGGGGTGTAGCCTCTGGCCACCGGCGGCTCACCGATGGCCAGACCGATCTCTCGCTGAGCCATGGCGAAACGGGTGAGGGAATCCATCATCAGCAGCACGTCGTAGCCCTGATCGCGAAAGTATTCGGCGATGCCGGTAGCCACGCTGGGGCATTTCATGCGGAGCATGGCCGGCTGATCTGATGTGGCGACCACCAGCACCGAACGGCGCATGCCCTCTTCGCCCAGATCTTTTTCGACAAATTCCAGCACCTCGCGGCCTCGCTCGCCCACCAGGGCGATGACGTTGATGTCGGCCTTGACGTTCTTGGCGATCATGCCCATCAGGGTGCTCTTTCCGACGCCGGAGCCGGCGAAGATGCCGATACGCTGGCCTTTTCCGATGGTCAGCATGCCGTCGATGGCCTTGACGCCGAATTCCATCCGGTCTTTGATACGGGGCCTTTCCAGCGGGTTCATGGCGCGCCCGGTGACGCAATAGGGAACGCCGATCTCAAAGCCGCCCTTGCCGTCCAACGGCTGGCCCATGGCGTTGATGATGCGTCCTCTTAAGAACTCGCCGATCTGCAGGGTCATCTGCTTTCCGGTGTTGCGAACGAAGCTGCCGGCCGAGATGCCGTTCAGATCCGAATAGGGCATCAGCAGCATTCTTCCCTGCTTAAAGCCCACCACCTCGGCGGTGACTCGCTTGCCGGATTCGCCGTCGTAGATGCGGCAGATATCGCCTACCGCGGCTCTTCCGCCGGAGGCCTCGATGGACATGCCGACGATGTTCTCCACCTTGCCGGTCAGGCTGTAGGTATCCATATTGCTTACCTGACGGGTCATCTGTCTGAACATAGGCTGTATCCTCTAATTGCCAAGGCCGTCGTCGTAGGAAAGATCCGACAGGATGGCCCGGATATTGTTGAGCTGGGTATTGGCACTGGCATCGACGATCTCGTCGGGCATCTCGATGATGCACATGCCCGGGTCATCGTCGTCCATGGGAATGATCCTGACCTGGTCGGAGATGCCTGCCAGCGCGCTGCGAAGAGAAGGTGACAGCTGCAGCACCTGTCCGGCGCTTTCGGATACGTAGATCCGAACCCACTCGCGGCGCTTGCGCTTGTCGACAGCGGCCTGGATCATGCGGCCCACTACCTCGGAGCTGCTCTTAAGGCTTACCGCGATCACCTTTTCGGCTACAGCGATGGCCAGCTCGCGAAGCTCGTCCTTGTTCTGCTCCAGCTGCTCTTCCAAAAGCCTTTCTCCCTTTTGCAGAAAGGCAGCCACCTCGGTGGCCATGGCATCGGTCTTATCCAGCTGCAGCTGAATGACTTCGCCGTAGGCTTCGTCGCGGCCCTGCTGCAGGCCCTTTGCATAGCCTTCTTCGTAGCCCTCCCGCATGGCCTTTTCGTAGGCAAGGCGGGCCTCTTCAATGCCCTGCTTTCTGGCATTTTCCAGAATATCGCGTGCCTGCAGCTCGGCAGAGGACAGAGCGTTTTCTGCCTGCTCTCTGGTGTGGCTGGCACTGCGGAACGCATCGCCGAAGGTAGGAAACAGGGGCGTTTCGGCCTGCGGCTGCTCGCCGATTGCTGGGGAAGGATCCCCCTCGAGGGTATCCCGGGGCAGCTCTTCTTCTGTCGTCGGAAACTGGTATATGGCCGCTGTAAAAGCGGATGACTTCTTGAGAATTTTAGGCAATGATGTCGTCCTTTCCGCCCTTGATGATGATCAGCTCGCCCTTTTCCTCCAGGCCGCGGATGATACCGACGATCCGCTGCTGTGCTTCTTCTGCATCCTTCAGGCGAACGTTGGTCGTGATCTCCAGGTCGTCCTGGATGCTCTGGGCCATACGCTCGGACATGTTGGCGTAGAGCTTTTCGGCGACCTCGTGATTGGAGCCCTTAAGAGCAAGCACGATATCTCTGGGATCGCAGTCTCTGATAAAGCGCTGCACGGAACGGTCGTCCATGGTGACGATATCCTCGAATACGAACATCTTCTTGCGGATCTCTTCGGCCAGCTCCTGATTGATGCGGGTAAGGCCGTCGAAGATATTCTTTTCGCTCTGCCGGTCCAGATTGTTCATGATGTCGGCAACGTAATCGATGCCGCCCACCTTGACATTGGAGCTGGTGACCATGCTGGAGAATTTCTTGCTCATCTCGGCCTCGACGATCTTAGCGGCCGCGGGAGCCACATTCTCGATGTTGGCCATGTTCTTGACCACGCGGATCTGCTTATCCTGATCCAGCTGGGCGATGACACCTGCCGCCTTGTCGGCATCCACATAGGAAAGCACGAAGGCGATGGTCTGGGCGCGCTCGTTGTTGAGCACGGTAAACAGGGTCTTGACATCGGCCTTGCTGAGAAAGACGAATTCCCGGTTCTTTAAGGATCTTACCAGCTTGGTGAGCAGATCGTCTGCGGTCTGCTGGCCGTAGGCCTTTTCGAGCACGCTTCTGGCATATTCCAGACCGCCCTCGGTGACAACCTTGTTGGTGAGGCACATCCGGTAGAACTCGCCGAGGAATTCTTCTGTCTCTTCCGGGCCCAGATAGCCCAGCCTTGCGACCTCCAGGGTAAGGGTCTCGACCTCGTCGGAATCCAGATATTTGTATATGTTGGAAGCCTTCTCTGAGCCCAGAGCGACCACCACGGCGGCGGCCTTCTGCGGGCCGGTCAGGCTGGATTTTGATGCCTTTTTCTTCTGCTCCTTCGGCTCCGGTGCAGAGGCTCTGTTGTTTGCTGCTGCACTCTCTTTCATTTATTCGGTCTCCTTAAGCCAGGCTTTGATCATCTGCGCTGCGATTTCCGGGTTCTCGCTGGTGAATTCTCTGACCTCCTTGCGAAGCTCCATGCTCCGTTCGGTCTGCATCTTCATCACATCAGCCCCGAAGTCGAACTCGGGCGGTTCCATGGTCTGGGGCGGATAGAGATCTTCGGTGACGACCGACCGGGAGCGCATCAGCTTCTTTTTTCTGCGCCGCTTGCGGATCACCAGGATCAGGATCACCAGAATGAGCAGGAGGGCAACTGCGCCTCCGGCGGCGATCATCATCCAAAGCTGCAGATCCTTTTCCTGCGGCGTAAAGGGCAGGATGGAGGAATTGTCGCTTTGGGTATAGAACTTCATGGAAACGACCGAGATCTTTTCTTCCAGATATTCGGTGCCGGTGTCTTTGTCGACGGTGCCAACGATGCCGGCCGCTCTTGCGATATGGCGGCGGATGCTGTCCAGATCGACGGCTCCTGCAGCGGCGGAGTTGATGCTGACAGCAACGGTGCAGTCGCTCAGGTAGCCTGCGGTATAGGTAGCTACCGTCTCGACGAAGGAATTATCGTAGTCGGTCTGGCCGCTGGCGCCGATCTGGGTCTCGCTGCCGTTGGTTTCGGGAAGCACCTCCACATAAGTGGGGATCTCGCTGTTGCTTTCGGTTCCCACCACGCCGCCTGCCGTATCATCTGCTTCGCGGATCAGGTTATATTCGTAGATCTGAGAGCCGATGATGCCCTTGCCGGCATTGTCGCCGGACTGGCCGTATTCGGGCAGCTGCACATCTCTGGAATTGACGGTGCGCTGGCTCAGCTCGACCACGCAGTTGACGCTGACGCGCACGTTGTCTTCGCCGAAGAAGGGAACGATCGCCTGCAGGATCTCGCTGCGGATCTTGTTTTCGTATTCTTCTTCCAGGCTGAGCTTTAACGAGGAGGCATCTTCGGCCATCTCGGAGCCGTTTCCGCTGTAGCGGTTGCCCATGGTGTCGCTGATGGCTACGTTTTCAACGGTCAGGCCCTGCACCCCGTGGGATACCAGGTTCTTGATGGCGCTGACCTGCTGCTGGCTCAGTCTTGCGCTGCCCGACATGGTGACCTGCACCGATGCGGATGCATCGATCACATTGCCGCTGTCGAGCACATAGCCACGGTCTTCGCCCGGGCTGATGATGACGGTGGCGTCTTTTACGTTGTCGAAGCTGCGGATAACGTTGCTCATGCTTTCCATCAGGAACATCAGATAGGCGTTTTCGCGCTCCGCTTCGGTGGAGAGGGCGCTGACATGGTCGTAGTAGGCAGAGTAGGCATAGCCGGTCTGGGGATAGCCGGCCATGATGACAGAGGCCTTCAGGGCGTCGACGTTGCTTTTGGGAACCAGGATGGTGTCGTTATTCTCGACCTTGTAATTCTGCACGCCCTGGCTTTCCAGGAACGACAAAATCGAGGCTGCCTCGCCGGAGCTTACGCCGGTTACGAGCACCTCGTACGGTTTGTTGTTGAGAATAAATGCAGCCAGTGCTGCCAGGATTAAAAAGATCGCGACAGCCCCGATCCAAAACTTCTTGGAAATGCGGGAAAACCTGTCTTTAAGATTTTCACCAAACAATTCAATTTTTTCTTTCATCTTTTAACCTTCTCTGTGTTACGACACACACCGCGATTCCTTTCGCGGCGTTATTAACTGAGAAGTTAATAACTGTATTGTCATCGGCCTCGGGCTCTCCATTCCCAAAGCCGCCAGACCCGGACTGCGCGCCTGTCTTCGGACGGGCTCTTTCGCAGCGGGTAATGGTCTCAAAATAAAACTGCCTCTCCGGACCCCGGCAGGCAGCTATTCAGAAATTGCAACTGACTGCCATTTTACAGGCTCTGGAGTTTTGCGTCGCCGGGTTTCCCCGGGTTTGCCGGATATTCGATTTTGAATTTTAGGTTAGAGACTGATTCTTGCCAGCTCGGAATAGGCGTCCAGCGCCTTGTTGCGAAGCTGCACCAGCAGGCTTACCGACAGCTCGTTTTTGGTGAGCGCGGTCATCAGCTCTGCCGGATTATCAAGCTGGCCGGTGGCCAGCAGATATTCTGCCTGATTCTTTTCGGCGTCGGTCTGCTTTACCTGCTCGACCGCCGAGCGAAAGATGGATTCGAAGGGGTTGGCTCCGTTGGTACTGCCGGTCTTTTCTTCTTTCAGCAAAGAACCGACGGGATTCAGCTTTTCGATCGCCTGGATCATTTTTTCTGCCTTTCCGGGAAAGACCCTGTGCAGGGGGATTATCTGTTCTTAAGAGCGATGCGGCCCGATGCTAGCGGCCGATCTCAAGACCCTTTGAAATAACGCTCTTCAGGGTGTTGAGGGCGGTAACATCGGCGGAATAGGCCTGGGTCGCCGCCATGGCGTCGGTAATCTCCTTCACCGTGTCTACATTGGGCATATCCACAAAGCCGTTTTCGTCGGCATCGGGATGGGTCGGATCGTAGACCTGCTGAAAATCCGTGGGATCTTCGACGATGGCGGTGACCTTTACGCCGCCCTGCAGGGGCTGCGCCTTTTGCATGGCCTTGTTCATGGCACTGCGAAAGCTTGCTCCGGAGTTCTGCGCCTCGAAGACCACCATCTTGCGGCGGTAGGCTCCGCCCTGCTCGGTTCTGGTGGTTGCGGAATTGGTGATATTTTCAGAGATCACATCCAGCCGCTGCTGCTGGGCAGTCAGACCGGAGGCGACGATATTCAGCGAATTGAGAAATGACATAGCCTAAGCCTCCTATCCCTGGATCACGGAGCGCAGCACCTTCAGATCGCTGTTGATGGCGCTCATGGTATATTGCAGCTGATAGGCGTTGCGCATCAGCTCTGCGCTCTGCTGGGTAATGTTGACACCGTTTTCATCCAGACGGGCGGAAACAGGCTCTTCGGTAACGGTGACGGATGCGTTTTCAAGAACATGGGAAACAGACTGCTTGGGATCGGCGCTGCGGGTCGCCTGCTGAAGCTGCTGACGGAAGGTCTCTTCGAAGCTGACCTGCTTGGGACGGTAGCCGGGCGTTTCCGCATTGGCGATGTTGTCGAGCATGGCAGACTGCTTCGTCCATAAAAAGCGCATAGAGGTTTCCATCATCTTCAGAGAATTGTCGTAGATCTGACTCATTAAAGACACCTCAAAGAATCGAATTATATAGATCGAATATGAATAAAAAAGATTTTAAAAACGGATCAGACGGTGACCTTCCGAAACGGAAGTACCTGATGAGATTTTTACAAATCTAAAATAGCACAACTTTCCACAGTAAATCAATACTATTTCCATAAAAAATTAACGCGTTTTTTATTTATTTTATGCTTTTCTCATTTTTTGGGGTCAAACTTTGATAATTAAATAACAAAGATCACATTTTCGGGTAGATTTTGTGACCGCACTTTCGACAGGTTTTCGACGAGGGGGGAGGATGTTCCACCGAAAAACCTCCTCTGCAGTGGTAAATAAGGGCCAAAATGGGCGGTCACAGAAAAGAAGCAAAATCGGAATTCTTTCAAAAACCGATTCCGCAAGATAAATATTTATTCGTTATTTTAGAATATTTATGCATGGTCATATGAAGCAAAATACGGGTCCCGAGACCTCTGCATAAGGGCTGCGCGCAACATGCAGCGCGAAAGAAAATGCTATAAAAAAACCGCCGCAGGCAAGGGAGACTCCCCCGCCGGCGGCGGCTGTATTCTGGCAAAGCTTGCGCTGCGGTCTAAGCTTTATGCAGCATCGCTTCGAATTCCTCGTCGGTGCAATAGACGATGTGGCCCTCCGAAACGGTATGATACGAAAGCAGGCTTTCGTCCTGATCCTTGGGCGGCTCGTAGGTGATGCGCAGCCTTCCCTTTTCCGACACGGGATCGGGCAGGGGAATGGCCGACAGCAGGGCCTTTGTATAGGGATGGCAGGGGTTGGCAAACAGCTCGTCGGAGGTAGCCAGCTCTACCAGCTTTCCGAAATACATGACGGCGATGCGGTCGCAGAAATACTTGACTACGCTCAGGTTATGAGCGATGAACATGATGGTAAGACCGAATTCCTCCTTCAGATCGTTGAGCAGGTTGATGACCTGTGCCTGCACGGAAACATCCAGAGCCGATACCGGCTCGTCGGCGATGATCATGGAGGGCTTTACGATCAGGGCGCGGGCAATGCCGATGCGCTGGCGCTGTCCGCCGGAGAATTCGTGGGGATAGCGGGTGGCATGCTCTGCCTGCAGACCGACGCGCTGCAGCATGTCGATGACCAGCGCCTCCCGTTCCTTGGGGTCGCTCATGCCGCGCACCTTCAGGCCCTCGCCGATGATCTCCTGAACGGTCATGCGGGGGTTCAGCGACGCGATGGGGTCCTGGAATACCATGGCGATGTTTTCGGTGATGAATTTACGCTTTTCCTTCGTCATCTTGCCGGAGATCTCCTGCCCGTTATAGAGCATGGTGCCGCCGGTGGGGTCGTACAGGCGGATGATGGTGCGGCCGCAGGTGGTCTTTCCGCAGCCGGATTCGCCTACCATACCGAAGGTCTCGCCCGGGTAGATGTTGAAGGAAACATGGTCTACCGCTTTTACGGTGTTGGTCTTTCCCCGCTTTTTCGTGGTGAAATGCATGCTCAGATCGTTGACCTCGAGCAGGGGTGCTTTATTCTGCTCTGCCATTGCTCTTTGCCTCCTTTTCTTTCATACGGGCGATACGCTCCCGCAGGATCTCAGGCATCTCCACCTTCGGCGCATCGGGGTGCAGCAGCCAGGTGGCGGCATAATGGGTCTCCGACAGCTTAAAATAGGGAGGTTCCTCTTCAAAATCCAGCTGCAGCGCGTATTTGTTTCTGGCAGCAAAGGCATCGCCCTTGGGAGGCATCAGCATGTTGGGGGGAGCTCCCGGAATGGCGAACAGCTTTTCTTTGGTGTCCAGATCGGGCATGGCCGACAGCAGTGCCCAGGTATAGGGGTGTGCCGGCTCGTAGAAGATCTCTCTTGCCGTTCCGTATTCGACGATGCGGCCGGCATACATGACGCAGATGCGGTCAGCCATGTTGGCGACAACGCCCATGTCGTGGGTGATGAAGATGATGGAAAGATCCTTTTTCCGCTTCAGATCGTTGATCAGCTCCAGGATCTTGGCCTGGATGGTCACGTCCAGCGCCGTGGTCGGCTCATCGCAGATCAGCAGCTCCGGATCGGAGGCCAGAGCGATGGCGATGACGATGCGCTGGCGCATGCCGCCGGAAAACTGGAAGGGATACTGCTCAAAACGAAGCTCGGGATCGGGAATACCGACAGCCTCCATCAGCTCGATGGCCTTTGCCTTCGCCTTGCTCTTTTCGACAGAGCCGCTTAAGATCAATGCCTCGGTGATCTGCTTTCCGATCTTCATAATGGGGTTCAGCGCCGAAAGGGGATCCTGGAAGACCAGCGAGATCTCTTTTCCGCGGATGCTGTAGAAGTCTTCTTCTTTGAACTTGGTCAGGTCGTTTCCCTTATAGAGGATCTCGCCCTTTTCGATGCGGCCGTTCTTGGGCAGAATGCCCAGCACCGCCTTGATGGAGACGCTCTTGCCGGAGCCGGATTCACCGACGATGGCCAGGGTCTCGTGGGGATTCAGATCGAAGGAGATCCCCCGCACGGCCTGCACTGTGCCCGCAAAGGCATTGAAGGAGACCGTCAGATCTTTTACTTGTAAGATAGGTTCCATAGCAGCCTCCTGTTAAGCACCGCGCTGGGTCGGGTCAAAGGCATCTCTGAGACCGTTGCCAAACATGTTGAAGGAAATACAAAGTACGGAGATCAGAATGGCCGGGAACAGCACCTGGGTGGGGTAATACAGCAGAACCTTCTGACCCTCGCTGAGGAGGATACCGATGGAAGGTTCTGGCGGCCGCAGGCCCAGGCCGATGTAGGCCAGAAACGACTCCGAGAAGATGGCACCGGGCACAGCCAGCGCCGTACGGGTGATGATGGGTCCGATGGAGTTAGGCAGAATATGGCGGAAGATCAGGGTCCTGTCAGGAACGCCTAGAGTCTTTGCCGCCAGCACGTATTCGTTCTGCTTAAAGCGATAGAACTGGGCGCGGATCAGACGGGCGGTGCCGATCCAGTCGCGGACCACCAAAGCCAGTATGATCGAGAAGATGCCCGTTCCGAAGATCATGATGAACAATGTCATCACAACGATGTTGGGAAAGGCGTTGATGACCTCCGTGATGCGCATCATCACCATATCGATCTTGCCGCCGTAATAGCCGGCGATGCTGCCGTAGGTGACGCCGATGACCACGTTGACCACAACCGAGACAAGAGCGATCACCAGCGAGATGCGGGCGCCTCTCCAAAGTCTGGTCCAAAGATCTCTGCCCAGGTAATCGGTGCCGAACCAGTAGACCTCGTCTACATCGTTGTAGATGTAGTAGTCTACCTCCAGATCGCACATCTCGACGCCGTTGATGAAGCGGCGGTTATACACGTCGAGGATGCACCCTTCCGGATATTGGCTGGTGTCGGAAAGGTTCTCCACTCTGCGGTTGACCAGGGTCATGCCGCCGTCGAAAAGCCCCACGCCCATGTCGGCCAGGAAGGGGATCTTGGGAGGCGCGTTGACTCTTCCCAGATCCTGATCGTTGAAGCCCTTGTCGTTCATCATGGGGCCGAAAACGGCAAAGAAGATGATGATCACAATGAGGATAGACGCGACGACCGAGCTCTTGTTCTTGCAAAAGCGCAGCATGGCATCCTTAAAAAAGCCTATGGGCTTGGTCTCAAAGTTGGTATCGTGGATCGATTCCTCCAGCTGAACGTATTGCAGCTTGGAGACGTCAAGATCCTTATAATCGTTTTTATCGAAGATCTTCATTCTGCTTTTCCTCCCCCGATCCGGATACGCGGGTCAACGATGCCGTAGCTCAGGTCGACCAGCAGGATGGTGATGATGGAGATGAAGGAATAGAACATCAGGGTCGCCAGGGTCACCTGATGGTCGCTGGTGTTGATGGCCTGGATCATCAGACCGCCCATGCCGGGAATGGCAAAGATGCGCTCAACAACAAGGCTTCCGCCCATGATGGTGGTGAACATGGGAATGATGATATTCATCAGAGGCACCAGAGAATTGCGGATGCCGTGGCGGATGGTGGCCTGGGTATAGGTAAGGCCCTTTGTTCTGGCCAGCAGCATATATTCCGAATTGATGGTCTCGGCCAGCTCGGCTCTCAGATAGCGGGCCACGCGAGCGATGGGGCTGAAGGCCAGCGCCAGGATGGGAAGCAGCAGAGAGTGCAGCTTCGCCGTGCCCACCGCATTGACATCGTAGATGATGGGAAACCACCCGAATTTATATGCCAGGAAGTATTGCAATCCCGTTGCAAAGACAAAGGACGGTACGGAAATAAAGATGACGACCAGAAACGATACGCCGTAGTCGATGCCGCTGTTCTTTTTAAGAGCCATGACGATGCCGGCCAGAAGGCCTAAAGGCAGCGACAGCAGCAGCGAATAGAAATTGACATATAAGGTGACGGGGATCTTCTGCTTTACGATGGTCCATACCGGAACATTGGGATTCATCTTCAGGGAGATGCCCCAGTCCCAGTGCAGCAGAATGTTCTTCAGGTAGATAAAGTATTGAACGATCACCGGCTTGTCGAAATTGTATTTGGCATTGAGAGCCTGCATCATTTCGGGCGTCATTTCGTCATAGCCGTCGAAAATGCTGCCGGGCATCAGCCTTATAACAAGAAAGCCGATGGTCAATATGACAAACATGGTGATTACCGTTGCCAGTAAACGCTGCATTATATATTTCGTCATTTGAGTTTACCTTTCCGGCGTTTGCGATAAGGAATAAAGGAAAGCGGGCTGCGGCAACTGCCGCAGCCCGCCACAGGTTCGTTACATATCCGCGGTGCAGGGCTGCTTATTCAGCGATGCGTGCGAACTTCCAGCCGAAGCCGACATTTACAACATAGCTGTTGTCGGGAGTGGGCAGAATGACACGGTCTGCCTTCAGGTAGCGGCTGGGATTTTCCATTACGGGAATGATGGGCAGGTCACGAAGCATGATCTGCTCCATCTCAAAGGCCATCTCAAGCTGGGCTTCCTTGTCGAAGCGCTCTTCGGTCTGGTTGGCCTTTACCCACAGCTCGTCCAGCTCGGGCTGGAAATAGGGCTCGTTCTTCTGGGCATAG